>NZ_KV786986.1:5649-32850 GCF_001806975.1 Aerococcus sp. HMSC10H05 | reverse complement strand
CCAGATGATGATAACGATGGCTACACAGATGAGGAAGAAAAAGAAGCTAGCACAGATCCAAAAGATCCAAATAGTTTCCCATCTGCTAAAGTAGACCATGAAAATGATGAAGTAGCTAAAGAACAATCTTCTGAAAATATTGAAGATATGACTACAGATGCTACGACATCAGAATCAGTATCAACTACATCAAATGAAACGCAACAATCTGCTAATGAATTACCTGATGCTGGTATGGCTTCTAGCGGTTCAGCATACGGTATTGCAGCATTATTACAATTATTAGGATTAGGTACACTATTTAATTCTAAGAAACGTAAGAAGAAATAGGTAGGTAAGTTTTTAGTAAATAAAAGCTAAATACCAATAAAAAGGCCGTGAGAGCGATATGCTCTTACGGTCTTTTTTGATCTCCAATATGGTTTTATATGGCTTTATATAAATAGTGTTGGTGAGCAATTCTTAGGCATTGTCGCCAGCACTATTTATTATGGAACCAAAAATCGTGAGAGATTATTGGACATTTTTTTGCTTATCATAAATAAATAATAAAAAGTTAATGCAAACGGTTGCACAAAAACGTTTTGGGGTGTATAATTTACTTTAAGATATGAAATCGTTATCAAATAATTTGAGTAAAGGAGCTTAAAAATGAAGAGACTGTTTACATTCGAATTTTGGCAACAGTTTGGGAAAGCCTTGATGGTTGTTATTGCAGTAATGCCAGCTGCAGGTTTAATGATATCTATTGGTAAAACGATTCCCTTATTTGCTGAAAACATGAGTATTTTAGTGACTACGGGTGGCGTTTTAGAATCAATTGGTTGGGCCATTATCGGTAATTTACATTTATTATTTGCCATTGCAATTGGTGGCTCTTGGGCTAAAGAACGTGCAGGTGGGGCTTTTGCAGCAGCTGTTGCTTTTGTCTTAATTAATCGTATTACCGGTGCACTATTTGGCGTAACAGCTGAAATGTTAGCTGATCCAGCCGCAGTAACCAGTACTATATTTGGTCAAACGATTCCTGTTGAAGGTTACTTTACAAGCGTTTTAGAAGCGCCGGCTTTAAATATGGGTGTATTTGTAGGGATTATTTCTGGTTTTATTGGAGCAAGTGCCTACAATAAATATTATAATTATCGAGAACTACCGGAAGTATTATCTTTCTTTAATGGGAAGCGTTTCGTCCCATTTGTTGTGATTGCATGGTCTTTAGCAACTGCTTTAGGCTTAGCTGTAGTTTGGCCAGTAATCCAATCAGGGATTAATGCATTCGGTCAATGGATTGCTTCATCTCAAGATAGTGCGCCTATTTTAGCACCGTTTATCTTTGGTACTTTAGAACGGTTACTATTACCATTTGGTTTACACCACATGTTAACCATCCCAATTAACTACACCGAACTTGGTGGTACTTATGAAATTTTAACTGGAGCGCAAGCGGGTGCACAGGTTGTTGGTCAAGATCCATTATGGTTAGCTTGGGCAACTGACTTGGCAAACTTCAACAATGCTGGTGACACACAAAATTATCAATTTGTACTAGAAAATTGGGTTCCTGCTCGTTTCAAAGTAGGACAAATGATTGGTTCATCTGGTACTTTGATGGGATTAACTTATGCGATGTATCGTAACGTTGACAAAGATAAGAAAGATAAATATAAACCAATGTTTATTTCAGCTGCAGCTGCTGTTTTCCTTACTGGGGTAACTGAACCTTTAGAGTATATGTTTATGTTTATTGCAATGCCTCTATATGTGGTGTATGCAGTAATTCAAGGGGCAGCATTTGCGATGGCGGATGTGTTAAATCTACGTGTCCATTCATTTGGTGTTATTGAATTTCTTACCCGTATTCCGTTATCAGCGCAAGCAGGAATAATGGGGGATGTCATCAATTTCATTATTGTGACATTAGTCTTTGGTGTATTAACTTACTTTATTGCAAACTTCATGATTAAGAAATTCAAGTACGCAACTCCTGGTCGTTTAGGGAACTATGAGGAAGGATTAGGCGGAGAGGAAGCTGGTAAAGCATCAGAAGGGAACGCTTCATCAATTGCCTCAAACGCTAGTGAACAACAAATTGCAGATGTAATCTACTTATTAGGTGGCCGTGAAAATATCGACTTTGTAGACGCTTGTATGACGCGGCTACGTGTAACAGTTAAGGATACTGAAAAAGTAGCTAGTGATGAGTATTGGAAAGCAGCTGGTGCTATGGGCTTAATGGTTCGCGGTACTGGTGTACAAGCAATTTACGGACCAAAATCTGACATTTTAAAATCTGATATTAATGACTTATTAGAATCAGGTGCACCTGTTCCGACACCTTCTGATAAGGTGACAGGGGAAATAAAGGTCGATGATCCTGCTGAAGCGACTGGAAAAAGTACGGCATCTGGTCAAAAAACAGCTATCTTTGCACCAGTATCTGGGCAATTATTGGATATTTCTGCTGTAAGTGACCCAGTATTTTCTGAAAAAATGATGGGAGATGGTTACGCTGTCGAACCTAAAGCGGGTGCAAGCTCAGCGAAAGTTTACGCACCTGTAGCTGGTAAAGTTGTATCGATTTTCCCAAGTCATCATGCAATTGGTATTCAAACAAGTGATGGTCTAGAAGTATTAGTACATATGGGGATTGATACAAATAATTTTGATCCAGAAGTCTTTGGTTTAACAATTGAGGTAGATCAAGAAGTAACTGCTGGACAAGTGATTGGTGAAATCAACTTACAAGCGGTTGAAGAAGCAGGTAAAGAAAAAACAGTAATCGTAGTGGTAACCAATTCAGACGCTATTGAACAAATTGACTTATCAGAAACTGATCAACCAATTGATGGTGGTCAGAAAGCAGGAGAGATTCTTTCTTAGATAGAAATGAATATATAGAGGGAAGATAGTTAATGGTTAACAAGCCATTAGCTATTTTTCTAATCACTAATGTAATCGCTTTCTTAAATCGTGATATTCTAATTAAAGATAGAGAAAAGAGGGAAATTATTGGATTTAGCAGCTTTATACCATCGTCCAGAAAGTGAATTTGCTTATTTATATACTGAAGATACTGTTCATATCCGCTTGCGTACAAAGAAAGATGACGTGGTAAAAGTAGATTTATTAGCGGGAGATACTTATTTACATTATTCAGAGGCTTGGTATCAGACAGGTCAAGCTATGGCTAAGGTTGCTACGAGTGATATACATGACTATTGGCAGTGTGAATGGCAATTAGCGCCTAATCGTTTGGCGTATGCATTTCGTGTTCAAGGGAATAACGGGGACCAGGTATTTTATTGTGATCGCGGGGTTTATCCAATAGATGATCAGGAAATTTTGAAGCAAGTAAATGCATATTTCCGTCTACCATACTTTCATGAAAGTGACCGAGTAAAAAAACCAACTTGGGTAAAGGACACGGTCTGGTATCAGATTTTTCCTGAACGATTTGCGAATGGAGATCCTACTAATGACCCAAAAAACACCTTACCCTGGGGAGCTAGAAAGCATCCACGTCATGATGATTTCTATGGAGGTGACTTACAGGGGGTTATCGATCATTTGGACTATTTGGAGGATTTGGGAATTACAGGTATTTATTTGACGCCTATTTTTAAAGCTGACACAAATCACAAGTATGATACAAGCGACTATATGACAATTGACCCAGCGTTTGGCAATCCTAAAATATTGAAGAAATTGGTTAATGAAGCTCATGCTCGTGGTATAAGGGTTATGTTAGATGCTGTTTTTAACCATATCGGCTATACGTCTAAGCAATGGCAGGATGTATTAGCAAATCAAGAAGATTCGATTTATAGTGATTGGTTTTATATTCAAGAATTTCCTGTAAAAGCATTTGAAGCAGTAGATTATAGTAGTGGTGAACAATTTGACCGTCACCAATTAACTTATCAAACCTTTGCTTTTGAACCACATATGCCTAAGTTAAATACTTCCAATCCACAAGTTAAAGATTATTTATTAGGAGTGGCTCGTCATTATATTCAAACTTATGATATTGATGGTTGGCGATTAGATGTTGCCAATGAAGTAGACCATCAATTTTGGAAAGATTTCCACCGGACTTGCATTAACTTGAAGGCAGATTTCTATATTGTAGGTGAAATTTGGCATTCAGCTCAACGGTTCCTTGAAGGGGATGAGTTTCATGCAATCATGAATTATCCGATGACAGACCAAATCAAAGACTTTTTCTTTGGACCAGTAATACAGGATCATACAATTGAAAATGCTATGACTAATCACCAATTTATTGATAGAATAAGCAGCCAGCAAATGCTTTATCGAGAACAAACCAATCAGGTTCAATTTAACTTACTGGATTCCCACGATACAGAACGGATTATGACAAGGGCTAAATATGATAGGGATAAGGTGCAGTCAGCACTCGTTTTTATGTTCTTACAAACTGGTACGCCTTGTATCTATTATGGTACAGAAATCGCCTTAGATGGCGGTGATGATCCAGATAATCGCAAATGCATGGTCTGGGAAAAGGATAAGCAAGATCTAGAGATGTTAAAGTTTACTAAAAAACTTATAAAAATGCGGCAGAATTACAGAGATCTCATTCACTTTGCCAGCTTAGATTGGGTACATGACTTGCCAAGTAATCGAATATTAGCTTTTAAAAAGGTTTATCATGGACAAACCCTACGGGCATATTTTAACCAGGGTAGTCAAGACCTGAAAATCGCAGTAAATAAAAACACAAAAATTGTACTAACCAATATTGCAGAAATTGAATGCGGTGACATATATATGAGACCAGGAACTTACTTAGTTAGTGTAGATTAAGCGTATTAATGAAAAAAGCTTTTTGCAATATATTAAAAGTAAAAAAATATTATAAATTAATTACGAAAACGGTTGCAAAGAAGATAAGCATATGCAATAATCTTTGCAAGCGATTACATTGAGTTTTGTATTTTAGGAGGAAAAGTAAATGAATAAATTGCAGTGGAAGAAAACGGCTTTTGGTTTAGTAACGGTATCAGCTGCCCTAGTACTTGCGGCATGTGGGAATGGAGGCGAAGAATCTGCAAGTTCAGATGGTGGATCTGAAAGCGCAAGCGGTAGCACCTTACAAGTATCTGTCGGTGCTGACTATATAGATTACGTAAACGAAATTGCCCCAGCCTTTGAAGAAGAGACAGGGATTGATGTTGAAGTTGTTGAACGTGAAATGTTTGAAACATTAGATTCACTTTCATTAGATGGTCCAGCAGGGATTGCGCCAGACGTGACAATCGCCCCTTACGACCGGATTGGAAACCTAGGTATTCAAGGACATTTATTACCAGTAACACTGCCAGATGATGGTCGTTATGACGAAACAGACGAGCGTCAAGTAACAGCTAATGATGAAATTTACGGTATGCCTTATGTAGTTGAAGCCTTAGTCCTTTACTACAACAAAGAATTAATCGATACTGCCCCAACAACATTTGAAGAGTTGGAAGCCTTATCAGAAGATTCAGCATATGACTACTCTTCTGAATCAGGCAAAAACACTGGCTTCTTAGCAAATTGGGTTGACTTCTATTCTGCGTACGGTCTAATTGCTGGGTATGATGGTTATATCTTTGGACAAGACGGTACAGACACATCTGACATCGGTTTAAATACTCCAGGTGCTGTTGAAGGGATTGAATACGCACAAACATGGTACGAAAAATGGCCAGAAGGTATGTTGGATACAACTTCAGCTGGTAGCTTCGTAGATGAAACCTTCATCTCTGGCGATGCAGCTGCAGTAATCGGCGGACCATGGTCTGCAGCTTCTTACCAAGAAGGTGGTGTTGACTACGGCGTTGCTGCAATCCCAACATTGCCAAATGGTGAAGCTTACCAAACATTCGGTGGTGGTAAGGGTTGGGTTATCTCAGGCTATACTGAAAATGAAGAAGCTGCCCAACAATGGTTAGAATATGTGACAACTGAAGAGAATATGAATAGCCTACATGAATTTAACTCAGAAGTACCAGCTAACCAACAAGCTCGTCAGACAATTGTGGATGCAGGTGAAAATGAATTAGCGATTGCTGTTATCGAACAATATAATGATGCTGTACCAATGCCTAATATTCCAGAAATGGCAGAAGTATGGACAGGTGCTGAAACAATGATGTTTGATGCGGTGTCAGGTAAAAAATCTGCACAACAATCAGCTGACGACGCTGTTCAAGTGATTGCAGATAACATTGCACAAAAATACTAAGTGACACATCTTTGAAAAATTGTGGATGGTTTAGCTAATGGTTTAGTAATCATCGCTGAGCCATCCTTCTTTATTCTAAGAAGTGGCATAAATGTTTAAGTAATGAACCATTAAACAAAAAGAATCTATGATACCTGTCATGGTTTTCTAGTGAAGGAGTTGGTTGCAGTGGTTAAAACTGCAAAAGAAAGAAAAAAAGTGAACTTCACTTCCAAGCAAAAGAGTCAGATCAATAAAGCAACACTGGCTTCAATCATTCCTGGTGGGGGACAATTTTTAAATAAGCAAGTACTTAAAGGCGTCATCTTTTTAGTCATTTTTGCCTTATATATTCTCCATTTATTCAGTTTTGGCTTTGATGCCTTTAACGGTTTGGTTACGCTTGGGGTAACACCTCGTGAAGATCATTCCCTCTTCCTCTTAATTGAAGGGGTACTTGAATTATTAATAACTGTCATCTTTATTATTTTCTACGCTGTACAAATGTGGGATGCCCGAAATGTGGCTAAATTAAATGCTATTAACCCAGATAAGGTCAACCGTTCTGCTAAGGATATTTTAAACAACCTTTACGAATCAGGTTTCCCTTATTTATTAACCATCCCCGCTTATATTTTAATGTTATTTGCTATTGTATTCCCTGTAGTCGTAACGATTTTAATCGTTTTTACTAACTATGATTTCCAACATATTCCACCAGCTAAACTTATAGAATGGACAGGGTTGGAAACCTTTAATTCTATTTTTACCTTAGCAACTTATCGAGAAACGTTTGGTGCAGTATTTTCATGGACAGTCATTTGGACCCTATTTGCTACAACTTTGCAGGTGGGATTGGGTTTTTTCCTAGCGATTCTGATGAATCAACCCTTCATCAAATTCCGTCGCTTCTTTGGCGTTATCTTATTGTTACCATGGGCAGTACCCGCCTTCATCTCAATTTTGACGTTCTCCAATATGTTTAACCCATCAGCAGGGGCCATAAACTCACAGGTAATTCCGTTTATCAACAATTTGATTCCTTTCTTGGAAATTCCTGCATTAGCTTGGAAAACGGACCCATTCTGGACTAAAGTGGCATTAATTTCTATTCAAGGTTGGCTTGGTTTCCCATATATTTACGTATTAACCACGTCGATTCTACAATCTATTCCGGGTGAATGGTATGAAGCAGCTTCAATTGATGGGGCTTCACCTATCCAAAAATTCCGGTTTATTACCTTCCCACATATTCTATCTGTTGCGGCACCGGTATTAATCACGCAATACACCGGAAACTTTAACAACTTCTCAATGATTTACCTATTTAATGAAGGTGGACCGGGTTCTGTTGGTAATAATGCCGGGACAACGGATATCTTGATTTCATGGGTATACAAGTTGACGACTGGGCAATCGCCACAATATAACGTATCATCTGCGATTACCATTATCATCTCAACGATTGTCATTGTGATTTCATTGATTATCTTTAAATATACCAATGCTTTTGAAATGGAGGATTAAGCCATGGCTGAGAAAAAATTAGCAAATACGCAAAAACGCGGTCGATTTTGGACCAAATTCTTTACCTATGCCTTCTTAGTCTTTATGGCAATCATCATTATCTATCCCTTGCTGATTACGATTACATCAGCCTTTAGGGGTGGAAACTTAATTGCCTTTAACTTGGACTTCTCAGGTCAGTTTACCTTGAGTAACTTTGAAAGATTGTTTACACAAACCCAATATGGTCAGTGGTACATCAATACCTTAATCGTTGCAGTCATTACGATGGCGCTACAGGTAACAATCATTACGCTAGCAGGGTATGCTTACTCAAGATACCGGTTTTCTGGGCGAAAACAATCCTTAAAATTTTTCATCATTGTTCAGATGGTACCAACAACTGCCGCTTTAACAGCCTTTTATGTAATGGCTTTACAAGTGGGTGGATTAGATAAGTTATGGTTTTTGATTTTTGCTTATGTCGGCGGATCAATTCCGATGAACTCATGGTTGATGAAAGGGTATTTTGATACAGTACCAATTGACCTAGATGAATCTGCTAAATTGGACGGTGCTGGTCATTTACGGACTTTTGGTCAAATTGTTTTACCACTTGTTCGACCAATGATTTCAGTACAAGCCTTATGGGCATTTATGACTCCGTTTGGTGAATACATGCTAGCCCGTTTTATCTTACGATCACCAGAAAACTATACCGTAGCCATCGGGTTACAACAATTTATTACCAATCCCCGTGAACAACGGGTAACCCTATTCGCGGCAGGGGCCTTATTAATTGCCTTACCAATCTCAATCATGTTCTTCTACTTACAAAAGAACTTTGTGTCTGGTTTAACTGCTGGTGGTACTAAGGGGTAATACATCATTCTTCACACATTAATCAATAGAAAGTTAGGCGATGAACGTGCTAAAAGCGATATTTCCCATCAATTATTTTAAGAGTATTTGGACACCAAACAGTATTTGGTTTAACCGCCATGACCTTAAATGGTGGCAAATGATTTTAGTCATCCTCTTTCTAAATGGTTTGATGACAATTCCAGTAACCTTAAACTATGCCAATATGACCGAATTTCCTGTAACGGATTATTATCCTAATGCCATGGCCCTTGTAGACAATCAACTAGTAGAAGATATGCAACAAGTCACCTTTTCTGAGGGTGAAATGTTGATTGATCAGCAACTAATAGCTGAAACCGCTGAAGGGACTACCGCTTTTGGATTAGCAGATGATCAAGTCAATGCATTAACTGCTAGCGGGAAAACGGCCATCATTTTCCAAGAGAATCAGTTTATCTTAATGGAAGCTGGCGCACCAACAGCGACAGTTCTTTATACAAAAGACTTTGATTTGACTGGTTTGGATAAAGATGGTATTCAAGCAAGCTTGAGTCAGCAATGGTTGGATCAAAATCGGGTCTTAGTGGTCTTGATTTTCTCGAGTGTGATTAGCCTAATTTTCTTAGCAATGAACCTTTTCTTAGTGGGCATTGCGGCCCTTATGTTCTATATGACGAAGGGGAGCCCAGTGACATCGATCGAAAGTTATAAAGAGTCTGTCAATTTGATTCTAAATGCCTTGTCATTACCAACTCTATTGGCTATGGCATATGGCTTATACAATTTTGATGTGTCTTTAATGGCCAGTCTACAAACAATTGGTTTAGTTACCATGTTGCTGTTAGTCATGTGGAAAACACGTTTCCGCGATCAAACATTAGATGAATTTAAACTGTTAGAAGCTTAGTCTAAATAGAGAAAAAATATATAACACTAGTATTGCCTTTAATGTGAAGAAGAAAATGACAATCGAAATGTGCATTTTTGAAGATAGGAGAATGCCTTGTGGCTGAAATAAAATTAAACCATATTTATAAAAAATACGATAATGCGGAGAAGTTTTCGGTAACGGACTTCAATTTAGACATTCAAGACAATGAATTTATTGTCTTTGTAGGACCGTCTGGTTGTGGAAAGTCTACAACCTTACGAATGGTCGCTGGTTTGGAAGATATTACCAAAGGAGACTTGGTGATTGACGGGCAAGTAGTGAATGATGTCGCGCCTAAAACGCGTGATATCGCTATGGTATTCCAAAACTATGCCTTATACCCGCATATGACTGTGCGTGAAAATATGGCCTTTGGTTTGAAATTACGCAAAGTAGATAAGAAGGAAATTGATACTCGTGTAGATGAAGCGGCGGAATTACTACAAATCACAGACTTGTTAGACCGTAAGCCAGCAGCTTTATCTGGTGGGCAACGTCAACGAGTGGCCCTTGGTCGTGCGGTTGTCCGTCAACCAAAAGCCTTCTTAATGGATGAACCTTTATCTAACTTGGATGCTAAGCTACGTGTCCATATGCGGTCTGAAATAGCCAAATTACATAAAAGATTAAATACAACGATTATCTATGTAACCCATGACCAAACGGAAGCGATGACTCTGGCTGACCGGATTGTCATTATGAATGCGGGTGAGATTCAGCAAGTAGGCACACCACTTGAGGTTTATAACAATCCTGAAAATGCCTTTGTTGCAGCTTTTATGGGGTCACCAGCTATGAACTTAGTGGATGTGAAGTATGAAGCTGGTCAAATCCATTTAGCGGGAGGTACGAAACTTGAAGTAACCTTACCATCTCGTCGTATATTAGATGAGAAAGGTTATGACGGTAAGACAGTGACCTTTGGTATTCGACCAGAAGATATGCAATCAGAACAATTAGCTTTAGATGCAACGCCGGAGACAGTTGTAGAACCAACGATTACGGTATCAGAATTAACCGGGGCAACATCGATCCTTTACCTAGATGTAAATGGCCAAGAATTTATCGCTGTTGTTGATGCTCGTGACTATCATGAAGTTGGTTCAACCATCAAGGTTGCCTTTAATATGAACAAAGCGCACTTTTTTGATGTTGAAACGGGCAAAGTGATTAAATAGCCCGAATAAGGTACATGCGAATCTCTCAAGAACCGTGTGTGCCTTTTTCTATAACAGTTAAAGAAAACGGTTGCATAATGCATGATATAAAATTTTATAAGGAGGTTTCTTATGACAGAAAGAGTAACAAGCTTAAAGGTAGCCATTATCGGATGCGGGGGTATTGGTATGCAAAAGCATCTACCGGCCTTGTCCCAAGTTGAAGGTGTCGAATTAGTGGCATTTTGTGACTTAATCGAAGAAAGAGCATTGGCTGGAAAGGCTAAATTTGGTAGTAATGATTCGCGTGTCTACACGGACTATCAAACCATGCTTACTGAAGAAACATTGGATGTTGTCCATGTTTGTACCCCAAATGCTAGCCATGCAGAATTATCCATTGCTGCTTTAGACGCGGGTAACCATGTGATGTGTGAAAAACCAATGGCTAAAACAGCTGAAGAAGGTCGGGCAATGATTGAAGCGGCAGAGCGCAATGGCAAAAAATTGACTATTGGATATCAAAATCGTTTTAGAAAGGACAGTCAATATCTAAAAGCTATCTGCCAAGAACGGCAATTAGGTGAAATTTACAACGCCAAAGCGCATGCCATTCGTCGCCGTGCGGTACCAACTTGGGGTGTATTCCTTGATGAAGAAGCGCAAGGCGGAGGTCCTTTAATTGATATTGGTACTCATGCACTTGATCTAACTTTATGGATGATGGACAATTATCAACCCAAATACGTAGTTGGAAATACTTATAGAAAACTAGCTGACACACAAAATGCTGCGAATGCCTTTGGTTCTTGGGATCCTAACGAGTTTTCGGTTGAAGATTCCGCTTTTGGTTATATCGTCATGGAAAATGGTGCCAGCATTTACCTAGAATCATCATGGGCCTTGAATACAGTAAACTCGGGTGAAGCTAAAACCACCTTGCATGGGACTAAGGGCGGTGCAGATATGAACAATGGATTAACAATTAATGGTGAAGATCATGGACTTCTTTTTGATAAACAAGTGATTGTAGATCCAGGTTCTGTAGACTTCTTTGAAGGGGATACTTATGACCCTGAAGTTGCGGAAGCAGAGCAATGGATTCAAGCCATTATTCACGATACAGAACCAGTTGTAAAACCGCAAGAAGCTCTGATAGTGACTGAAATTCTAGAAGCAATTTATCAATCTGCAAAAACTGGACAACCCGTTTTTCTAAATCAATAGGAGGTTTCTGATGGTTCGAGTGACAGTATGGAATGAGTTTCGTCATGAATTGACGGATGAGGATGTTAAAGATGTTTATCCAAAGGGAATTCATGAGGCATTAGCTAGTTTCTTAAGAACAGATTTTAAAGTGAATACGGCAACCCTGGACCAACCAGAACATGGACTGACAGAGAAGATTTTAGACCAAACAGATGTCTTACTTTGGTGGGGACATATGGCACATGATGAGGTAGCCAATGCTATTGTAGACCGGGTTCACCAACGTGTTTTGGACGGAATGGGGCTAATTGTGCTTCATTCAGGCCATTTTTCTAAAATATTCCAGAAATTAATGGGCACGACTTGTAACTTGAAATGGCGCGAGGACGGCCTTTCTGCTAGAGTGTGGAATGTCAATCCTTCTCATCCAATTACTCAAGGTGTAGGTGAATGGATTGATTTAGATCAAGAAGAAATGTATGGAGAACATTTTGATGTACCAGCGCCAGATGAACTGATCTTTATTACTGGTTATCCAAATGGAGAAGTTTTCCGTGGCGGTATGACTTATCGCCGTGGGAATGGGAAGATTTTCTATTTCCATCCAGGGCATGAAACTTTTCCGACTTATTACCATCCAACCATTCAACAAGTGATTAAGAATGCTGTGCATTGGGCAGCACCTTTAACAGAGCGACCAACATATGGGCATTTTCCCATTACAATAAATAATAAAAATTAAAAATTGAAATGAAAACTAGATGAATATAGGAGGATTTTATGAAATTAGGTGTATTTACCCCGTTATTTAATGACTTATCCTTTGAAGAGATGTTAGATCAAGTAGCAGAAAAAGGATTAGAAACTGTGGAAATTGGGACGGGTGCTAATCCAGGGGATGCTCATTTGAAGATTGATACCCTTTTAGCATCTAGTGACGCTAGAAAGGAATATCTACAAAAAGTAGCAGACCGTGGCTTATCTATTTCGGCTTTGTCAGCACACGGTAACCCTATTTCACCGGACAAAGGCCAAGCGAAAGCCCATGATGAATTATTGAGAAAGACGATAAGATTAGCTTCTCTAATGAATATACCTGTGGTAAATGGTTTCTCTGGTGTTGCTGGGGGAAATGCAACGGATACGCACGTGAACTGGCCAGTCATTCCTTGGCCAACCGAATATGCGGATGCCTACAACTATCAATGGGACAAGGTTCTCATTCCTTATTGGCAGGATATTAACCAAGAAGCAGGCGCTGCTGGCGTGAAAATTGGGATTGAAATGCACGGTGGTTTTTTAGCTCATACGCCAGCGACTATGCTACGTTTACGATCTGAAGCTGGAAATAATATCGGTTGCAATTTCGACCCTTCACACATGTGGTGGCAAGGGATTGATCCAGTTGCAGCCATTAAAATTCTAGGTAAAGCAGGGGCTATTAACCATTTCCACGCTAAAGACACTTACTTAGACCAAGATAATATCAATATGTATGGCTTAACAGATATGCAACCCTATCAAGATGTCGCTACACGTGCTTGGACCTTCCGTAGTGTAGGAGAAGGTCATCCAATGTCAGAATGGTCACAAATGTTGGCACAATTGCGTATTTATGGTTACGATTATGTCTTATCCATTGAACATGAAGACCCTATTATGTCAGTAGATGAAGGTTTAGACCGTGCCATCACTAATTTAAAATCTGTAATGATGCGTGACCAACCTCAAGAAATGTGGTGGGCATAATGACAATGGATAAAAACCAAGCTAAATTAAATATTGCCACAGTAGGTTACGGAGGTATGGGGACTTATCATGTTCATGGTCTGATTCCAGCTGAAAGTGATTACCTACAAGTTGTGGGGACTTATGATATTGATATGGATCGTAAAGAGGTTGCTAAAGAAACGGGCACCTATGTTTATCCATCCTTTGAAGCTATTTTAGATGACCAGGAGGTAGATGCTGTTCTTATTGCTACACCTAATGATAGTCATAAGGATTTGGCTATTCGTTCAATGCGGGCAGGGAAACATGTCATTTGTGAAAAACCAGTGGCCATGAATACACAAGAATTCGATGAAATGTTGGCAGTTGCCAAAGAAACTGGGCAGGTCTTGATGGTTCACCAAAACCGGCGCTGGGATCCAGATTTCTTACAAGTAAAAGAAATCTTTTCTAAACGTCAAGCCATAGGGGATGTTTTTCAAATTGAATCACGCGTTCATGGTGCTAACGGTATTCCCGGAGACTGGCGCCATCTTAAAGCCCATGGTGGAGGGATGGTCTTAGACTGGGGTATTCACCTATTTGATCAACTATTATGGTTAGTTGACTCGCCTATTAAGTCGGTGAATGCAGATTTATCTTATATTCTTGGTGATGAAGTAGATGATGGTTTTATGGCCTATATAACCTTTGAAAATGGGATTCGCGCTCTTGTAGAGGTAGGGACTTCTAACTTTGTCAGCTTACCACGTTGGTATATTAAAGGAAACCAAGGAACCGCAATTATTGAGGATTGGGAAATGAATGGTCGTATTGTGAAAGCAACAGGCAATGCAGTGGAAAATAAACCATCACCAATTAGAGCAGGCGTTGGCTTAACGAAAACGATGGCACCACCAGTTGATGGGGTAACTGAGACCATACCATTACCGGAAATTCAATCAGTAGGTACATCATTTTATAAGAATTTTTATGATGTGGTCGTTCATGGCGCAGAACCAATCGTGAAGAATGAGCAAGTTCGTCAAGTAATGCAATTAATTGATCACATTTTAGTTTAGTTTTAATTGTTATAAAATATTCAGTAGTTAGAGAGAAGTCGTGATCCCTATATCTTGATCACGGCTTTTTATTAAGCAAAAAGCATATTTAGGATAATAATGCCTGGATTTAACGATAGTTTTTCTCAATACAAAGCCATCAATTATTTGAGATATAGATAAGACTGTAAATACAGTACCCAAATAACAAGCTTTATAGTATATTTATGATATAAACATACAAAAATCGTTTTGGGAGGATTGGGTATCGTGAAGAAAGGGATTATATTGGGCATTTCAATGCTACTTTTAGTAGCTTGTAGCAATGGTCAAGGGAATGAGGCTGCAGCAAGTGGGGTAGAAAGTATAGAAACTGCAGCATCTATAGAAACAGCTTCAAATGATGAATCGACAGTTTCTGAGTCAAGTGAAGCAGCAGAAATGAGTGCACAAATTGCAGAAGTGTCAGTACAAATTGAGTCAATCACTGAAGAGAATACACAATTACAAGCAGAAATTGATAGTAGTGAGCAATCAACTATTGAAGGTTCCATTGATGCCACAGCAAAACATATCAGGGATCAAGCAGCTGCTTTTATTGAACTGACTGTGCCAAAAGATACAGAATTATATGGCGAAGATATTCCGAAATTACGTATTGACCTTGAACCCTATGTTTCAAACAAATTATTGGATTTACTGGCTCCCGCTGAAGCTGGTGTTCTTCCACCAGAAAGTGAAAATTGGGTAAAAGTAGAACTTTTAGAGTATCAAGTTTTGGTAGACCCACAGGATATGGCCGGGGAATCAATATCTGTTGTAGTCAATGCAGTTACACATAAAAATGATTATGGGAATGAGTTTACAATCCAAGGTAATTATGGTTTAGAAATGGTTCAAGAAAACGATACATGGGTAGTAGACAGATATACTTATTCAGCTGATGAATATTTTGGCACCTATGAATAGAGTGGATGGGAGGCAACTTAATTGAAAAAAAGAATGGTATTGGTAGCTGGACTTATGGCCTTGTTTAACGGTTTTACGGTGCACGCACAGGAAAACACCTCATCCTTTAATAGAAACCAAGCTGAACAAGAGTTGAGTGATTTAAATATGTAATTAAAAGAATTGCAATCGGAAAACGAAGCATTACAAAACCAATTATCAGAAATTGAAGAAACAAAGGCGAGCGTCACAGTAAAGGATGATTTATACCAAATCCTGACAGATAAGGCTGTTCAATTCATTGAAGTGTACGTCCCTGAGGATACTTCAGTTGAAATTGAAAATAAACACGATGCATATAGAGCATCTCTAGAACCATTTGTAACGACTGAGCTATTAAATGAGAACGCGCCGACAGATGCTGAAGTGGCAGCTGAATTAAGCCAAGCGCCTGAGGGTATTCGTCAACAATACGAGATGTATTATGCAAAAGTGACGATAGAAGACTATTCAGTTTGGGTGGACCCTGCCACGGTTGGTACAGATGAAGTGCTTGTAGCGGTTGAGGTCGTTAAGAACGTCACCAAGAAGCACTTTTTGGACGATACACTCATTACCAGATTAATGTTAACAATGGTTGAAGTTGATGGTGAATGGTTGATTAGCGATATCAATCAAATTAATTTAACCAATATGACGATAGAGTAAGATATTATTAGACTTGTCATTTGGAAGAAAGACGCAATGATAAAGGTCTTAAATAAGGTTAATTCGAAAGAAGTCATGATTCATTTTCATGGCTTTTTTTGCAGTACAGATTCATTAAAAACATCCATAACTAGCTTATTATCTCAAATAGCCTAGCATGTATCGTCAAATTCCGTATTTTAGCGAGTATTTACGGCAAATAATAAACACTCAAAATCAAAAAACTACCTAGTGAAAGTTTTTTCTAAAATTATAATACCTGAATTAAGTCGCCTGCAAGTCAGCATCGACATATTCATGAATGAATCGTGTGCTAGCTTGGTCAGGATCTAAGGCTTCAAACAATATATCCACGGCCCTTGAGCCGATAATATGGGAATTTAGGTTGACATAAGAATTCTTATTCATCCACTGGGTATTTCCTTGTTGGTAGGCTGAAAAAGTAATCGTGTGGATATCTTGAATATCCTGTGTATCTAGATAAGCCCGAATACCTTCTGAAACCAATTCATCAGAAATGACCATACCGTCAATATTTTCAAGGTCTAGTGTATCTTTAGCTAAGTTGTAACCATCGTTTGGTAAGAAGGCAAAGTCATTATAAATATGTTTTGGATCATAAGTTAAAGAATGATCTTTTAAGGCACGTTCATAACCTTTGTGTCTGTCGGCGATAAAGAATTGATCCATATCTCCACCGATATAAGCAATTCGTTGACATCCTTGTTGAATCAAGGCTGTTGTTGCTTGGTAACCGATTAAATCGTTGTCGTTATCAACATAGTGGACTTTTGTATTATCAGGTGAACCGATCACGACTGCTGGACAGTTGACCTCTTGGGCAAACCGCAATAGAGGGTCATTTTTTGAAGCGTATAGAAAGATCAGTCCTTCAACTTGTTTACCATTAACGATTTTTTCTATATGCTTCCTGCGCTGATTATCATCTAGACCAACTGAAAGCAGGATAGAATAATCATGTTTAGCCATCTCAAAATTAATGCCACGTAAGACGGTAGGGAAGAAGGGGTTTTGATAAAAGGCATCAGTTGCTAGGGGTAGAACAAGACCAAATGTTTTTGAATGTGCACTTGCAAGCCCTTGCGCATAAATATTTGGAAAATAATTCATTTCCTTCATCACAGTACGAACTTTATTTTTGGTTTTTTCGCTTATTGAAGGGTTATCAGCGATTACCCGTGAAACGGTAGAGGGTGCTACACCCGCCCTTTTAGCGACATCTCGAATTGTAATTGCCATAAGTGTTATCCTCTCTGCTTATTACGATTATTATATCGAATATTGACAACGTTTTCAAATTATCGAAAAAAAGTTTACGAAACCGGTTGCATTACGCAAGCGCTTTATGTAAAATGTAAGTGAATTAACAAAGAAACAGTGAAAATAGGAGGTTTCATCATGGAGAGAGCAAGCGGTGTCGTTTTACATATATCTTCCCTACCAAATCAATTTGGTATCGGCTCATTTGGTGCATCTGCTTATGAATTTGTTGACTTTCTAGTCGCAACTAAGCAACAATATTGGCAAATCCTCCCTTTGACTACAACATCATTTGGGGACTCGCCTTACCAATCATTCTCAGCCTTTGCTGGTAATACCCATTTTATAGACTTTGATCTATTAACGAAACAGGGTTATCTAAATAAAACAGATTATCAAGGAGTTGATTTTGGTAATAATCCAAAGAAAGTAGCTTACAATACAATTTTCCAAAAAAGGAGACCGATTCTTGAAAAAGCTGTAGCGAACTTTATGACAGCTAAATCTAACAATCGACCAGAATTCTTACAATTTTATGAAGAAAACAGTTTTTGGTTGGTCCCTTTTGCCCAGTATATGACTGTTAAAGAAGAACAGGGACAAAAGCCTTGGTATGAATGGCCAGAAAACTTGCGTAACTACGATGAAACGGTTATTAAGCAATTCTGTGAAGCGCATGTTGACCGGTATGATTACCACTTAGTCACCCAATTTTGGTTTAACCAACAATATAAAGACCTAAAAACTTATGCGAATGAACACCATATCGAAATCATCGGTGATATTCCTATTTATGTGGCCCGCGATTCAGTTGAAATGTGGACTCAACCGGAATTATTCCTAACTGATGAGAAGAAAAATCCATCCTTGGTTGCCGGTGTACCACCTGATTTCTATTCGGCTGACGGTCAATATTGGGGTAATCCAATTTATGACTGGGACTACATGGCAGAAACCGATTATGCTTGGTGGATTTTACGGATGAAGGAGAGCTTCAAGTTGTACGATGTCGTACGTATTGACCATTTCCGTGGATTTGAAAGCTATTGGGCTGTCCCATTTGGGTCACCAACCGCCGCTTCAGGCTCTTGGAAGAAAGGTCCAGGTATTAAAATTTTTGACCAGTTTAAACAGGCATTAGGCGACATCAAGGTGATTGCAGAAGATTTAGGTTTTATGACGCAAGCCGTTCATGATTTGCGGGATAACACAGGTTACCCAGGAATGAAAGTCCTCCAAAATGGTTTCTATGGTCAAGATTCAGAGGACCTACCACATCATTATCCTGTCAATTCAGTAGCCTATGCGTCAACACACGATTCGATGCAAGCTTATGACTGGTATATGAACCAAGCCACTCAAGCTGAACGAGATCAAGCTGACCAATACCTTAACCGACGTGTAGGTGAACACCCTTCTGATGCTTTTGTAAGAGGGATTGCTGCATCACCTTCAAGACTAGCCATCTATATGATGAATGACCTATTACGTTTAGGACCAGAAGGACGCATCAATATTCCATCTACCATTGGTGATAACTGGGACTGGCGTATGAGTGAGGATGACTTTACAGTTGATCTTGAAGAACGCCTACTTACAGTTACTGAAACATACTTTAGAGTAAATAAAGCTTTCATTAGTCAAGATGATACAAATAATGGTATAAATAGTGCAACAGCAGAGGCTGCCTTTTTACCTAAAGATAATGATTAGCTAAAGTAACCCTTGAATAAACTATTTAAATTGACGAATACACATTTATAGATAAGGAGACAATCATGTTAAATTTAAACGAACGTGCGCAAGCACAATTTAATCAACCGCTAAGTGAATTATCGCATGCAGAAATCTACAAAGTCTTATTAGACCTTGTCCAAGAAAAAACAGCAGCAATGCCTAAAAATGAAGGTAAACGTAAACTATACTACATTTCTGCCGAATTTTTAATTGGTAAATTACTATCAAATAATCTACTAAACTTAGGCTTATATGATGAAGTTGCTAAAGAACTTGCAGAAAATGGGACATCACTAGCGGAGGTTGAAGAAGCAGAGGCTGAACCTTCACTTGGAAATGGTGGTTTAGGTCGATTAGCAGCCTGCTTTTTAGACTCTATTGCAACGCTAGGTTTGAATGGCGATGGTGTTGGACTAAATTACCATTTTGGTTTATTCCGCCAATATTTTGAAAATAATAAACAATCTTATGAACCAGATGAATGGTTAGATCATCCAACTTGGTTGACGAAGTCTGATATTTCATACAAAGTACCATACGGTAAATTTACTTTACAATCTACTTTATATGAAATTGATGTACCTGGTTATAACCAACCAAACGTGAATAAATTACGCTTATTTGACTTAGATACAGTAAATCCTGAAATTATCGAAGAAGGTTCTATTAATTTTGACAAGACGCAAATTGAAGAAAACCTGACCTTATTCTTGTATCCGGATGATTCCGACCGTAACGGGAACTTATTACGTATCTATCAACAATATTTTATGGTATCTAATGGGGCGCAATTAGCTATTCAAGAAGCAATTGAACGTGGATCTAACATCCATGACTTAGCAGAATATGTTGTTGTACAAATTAACGATACCCATCCGACATTTATCATTCCAGAATTCGTTCGTTTACTGACAACAGAACATGGCATTGATTTTGAAGAAGCGGTGGAAATCACACGCAACGTGGTCGCTTTCACTAACCATACGATTCTTTCAGAAGCCCTAGAAAAATGGCCATTATCTGATATTCAAGAAGTTGTACCAGAGATTGCTGAAATCATTATAAAGCTAGACGAAATCATTAAAGCGCAATTCCCGGATAAACCAGCGGTGCACATTATTGATCAAAATGGTACAGTTCATATGGCATCGATTGCGATTCACTTTGGATTCTCAATTAATGGGGTTGCCGCTTTGCATACAGAAATATTGAAAAATAATGAGTTAAACCATTTTTACGATATTTATCCTGAAAAATTCTCAAATAAAACAAACGGTATTACCTTCCGTCGTTGGTTAATGGCCTCTAACCCAAGATTGGCGACCTTTATGGATAAACATATTGGCACAAAATGGCATGAAGATGCTGATTTAACAGGCTTATTGGCGTTTGAAAATGATGAAGCGGTTCTAGATGAGCTACGTCGCATTAAAAAAGAAAATAAAAATGCCTTAGCAGACCACTTAAAACGTACACGTGGTATCAATATTGACCGCAATTCAATTGTAGATGTCCAAATCAAACGTATTCATGAATACAAGCGTCAACAAATGCTCGCTTTATATATCATTTATAAATACCATGAAATTAAAGCGGGGAACATTCCTGGGACACCAATCACGATTATTTTCGGTGGTAAGGCAGCACCAGCCTACACAATTGCCAAAGACATTATCCATTTAATCTTGTCACTATCAGAGTTAATCGAAAATGACTCAGATGTTGCACCACACTTGAAAGTGGTATTCGTAGATAACTACAACGTGTCTGAAGCGGAATACTTAATTCCAGCAGCTAATATCTCTGAACAAATCTCGTTAGCTTCTAAAGAGGCGTCTGGTACTGGTAACATGAAATTTATGTTGAACGGTGCTTTGACAATCATGACTTGGGATGGTGCTAACGTTGAAATCGCTGAACAAGTAGGCGAAGAAAATGTTTATCCGTTTGGTAAGTCAAGTGAGGAAATCGTCAATCTATATGCAACAGATGGTTATGACCCACAATACTACTATAAACAAGCGCGCATTAAACCAATCGTAGACTTCATTATCTCTGATGAGTTAATGGCTTATGGTATTCCAGAACGCTTACAACGTCTATATAATGACATGACCAATAAAGACTACTTCATGGCTTTAATTGACCTAGAAGAATTTATTGACGTAAAAGAAAAAGTTTACTATGAATACGAAGACCGTCATGAGTGGACGCGTCGTTCTTTAATCAATATTGCTAATGCAGGTTACTTCTCAGCTGACCGTACGATTGAAGAATACAATCATGATATTTGGCATTTAGACCAATAATCATTGACTAAAATAAGTGCATAATCAAAAGAAGCCGAGCAAATAAATATGAATTTGCTCGGTTTTTCTTGTATCTTGCTATGTGAAAGTAGATAAAGATGTAAAGGTTTTCAAAATGAGAAAACAAGTAAATTCACGTGCAAAAGGAGGAGAAGTTATTGAAAAAGGTATTAATTGTTTGTGCGGGTGGGATGTCATCCTCATTGGTTGCTAAGAAGGTAACGGCCTTGTTTCAAACAGCAGGAAAAGCTATCGAAGTAAACGCCACATCAGTATATTCAGGTCAAAAGGCCATTGAAGATGATCAATTTGATCTGTATCTAGTGAGTCCACAAACGAGCATGTTTTTTGATCAATTAGCTAAATTCGCTAACCGGATGCATAAACCGATTGCCAAGATTCCACCACAAGCCTATGTACCCTTACCACAGCAAACGCAAATGTTGGCAGATTTAATTGAAGGGCACCTTGAAAACAGATGAAGAGTTGAAAGCGTAAAAAAGGCATAGATTCATGCTAAAATCATTGAAAGCATTTTATAAGTAGGACATTTTGGAGGTAGGTTAATGACAGCGCAATCATTATATTTAGGTATAGATATTGGTGGTACAAATATCAAGATAGGACTAGTTGATGAGACGGGACAAGTTACCAATCAGCACAAACGGAAGACACCCCAAAATTTATCTGATTTAAAATTAGCAATCATAGATATCGTCGACCGGGCGAAAGCGCAAGTAGGTGACCAATTGAAAGGTGTAGCATTTTCTGCACCTGGGCGAGTTGTTTCAGAAACAGGTGTTGTCCATGTCGGTGGTGCAATCCCTTTTATCGATGGATTAAATTTTAAAACCTTTATCCAAGAAAACTTTGGCTTGCCAGCAGCAGCAATTAATGATGGGAAGGCAGCGGCTCAAGCTGAATTATGGCAAGGTCATTTAACAGACGTCGATAATGGATTGGTTTTACTTTTAGGAACTGGTGTAGGTGGTGGTATTGTTTTAAATGGACAACTCCATCAAGGTAGCCACTTCCAAGCGGGTGAATTGTCCTATATGTATGCGTCTTCTAGCGATATGACTACAGAGAACGCAATGGGTAGACGCGGATCTGCAGTTGTTTTTGTGAATAAATCAAGAGAACTTTTAGGGTTAGCGCCAGGAGATGGGGAAGAGGTATTCCAAGCTTTAGACGAAGGGACTAGTCCTGAAGTTACAGCTTTATTTGATCAGTATTGCCAAGATATTGTTTATATCATTCATACCCTACAAATTTCTTTAGACCTTGACCGTGTTATTTTTGGTGGTGGTATCTCAGCTCAACCATTATTATTAGAAGGAATCCAAAACAAATATAATGAAATAAGAGATCAGGTAGAATGGTTTAAAAATTCATTTGAACCGATTGACATCGGCTTATGTAAATATGGTAGTGAAGCCAATTTGATCGGTGCTGTTTACCAATTATTGATAGAAATGTAATAAAAAGAAAGTGAGACAAAAGTCGTTTAGAATTGACGTACTGGACCAAAATGCACCAATAACGAAATGTTATTGGTGCATTTTGGGCAGTATCGGACAATGCTGATTTTTGGCATCCAATGATAAACGTTCTTATATAGCAAAGAGAGGCTGAGATATTTTTGTCCCAGCCTCTTTTATTTTATTCAAATGTACCGAAACGAACGGCTTGTCCATTGTCGACCATGACTTCACCTTTGGCAATCACTGTATCGATAGCAAGGGTTTCTTTGTCTAACAATAGAATATCGGCATCTTTATTTACGGCAAGTTGTCCTTTGTGGTCAAGTTTTAACATTCTAGCAGGATTAGATGTAACGGCCTGTAGCGCGATTTCTAGTGGAATCTTCTCCCTTTGAACGGCTTCCTGAATACCAATGAGCAAGGCTCTTGCGCTCGCTACCCCAATGCGTAGGAAGTTACCATTTTCATCAAATCTTGGTAAACTACCTTGTCCGTCAGAAGTGAGTGTAATGCATTCAGGAGATAATCCTTCATCCAATACTTGACGTAGAATGCGTCTAAATGGCACTTCGCCGTCTAGTTCCTCCGTTTGGTCAGGGTTTTCACTGGCAGTCACATCAAATGTACCACCTAATTTAGCGAAAGCAATTGCCTCATCTACTAGCTCTTGGCTACGACCAATATGGGTTGGATAGAAGATCGTTGCTGGAATATCTGTTTCTTTTAAAGCTTGGAAAATGAATTTTAATCTGTCTTTCCCAGGTCCAACATGGATGTTTACAACCCCAGCTTTACCAGCAAGTAGACCTCCAACACGAGCATCGGCACAAGCATGGGCAAATTGTTCAAATGTAGGTGCACCGTTACGGTGGTCTGAAATGGCCACTTCACCGATACCGATAGCCTTATCAATCACCATAATATCTTTAATAATAGAGTCGGTTACTGTTTCAATTGGTAGACGGTAGTTTCCAATATATACATAAGTAGAAATACCTTCGATTTCTAATGCGTGTGCTTTGGATAGTAGGGCGACATCATTACGACCTACACCGTCGGTACCAAGTAGACCGGCAACAGTTGTAACACCTGCAGTTGTTAGGTCTGTAAGTTTCACTTCAGGTGTACGGTTTTGGAAACCATTTTCACCACCACCGCCAAGTAAATGGAAGTGAGCGTCAATAAAGCCGGGGCTGGCTATTTTCCCAGTACCATCAATTTCTTCGATGGTTACACCAGTGATATTGGCCTCAATATGGTCTTCAATAGCGATGATGCGGTGACCTTCTATTAAGATATCCTTTTGACCAATATGCTCAGGTGCATAGATATCAACGTGACGAATAATTTTCATTGAAATACTTCCTTTCTAAATTCTTAACCAATGGATTGGATTTATACAGATAATTATTGATAGCCAATAGCAATCGCTAGGAAGATAAAGGCTGTACCTAGTGCGAATAAGAATACTTGCATTTTAATTTGGAATTTAGCCCAGTCACTCCAGTCAATTCTAGCTGCAGCTAAACAACCAACCAAACTAGCGGATACAGGTGTAAAGGCATCTACGAATCCTGAACCTAGTTGAAAGGCTAGGACAGCAACCTGACGAGACACCCCAATAATATCAGCTAATGGCGCCATAATCGGCATTGTAAGGGCAGCTTGACCTGAATTTGATGTTACAACTAAGTTGAATAAGCTTTGGAAAATATACATGAACCACGCACCGAAGATAGCAGGCACATGAGATAGGATATTTCCTACACTATATAGGATGGTATTTAAGGCAGAGAAAGTTCCAGCATCTGAACCACCTAAAACGAGTAAAATGCCTTTTGCCATCCCAACAACTACAGCGGTGGGTGCTAAATCAGATACACCTTCAGTAAAAGCATAGGCGATATCGTTAATGGTTAGATTATCTAGCTTAAAGATAAGGGCAGTAATCCCTGACAGTAAGCCCATAATAAAGAATTGTGAAGCTAATTCAGGGATAGAGAAGCCAAGCGACATTACACCATAGACAATCCAAACCAAACCAAATAACATCTCAAGTAAAATGATTTTGTGACCTAGTAAGAATGGCTTTTGACCTTGTTCATTTTGAGCTTGATCACTTCTAAAGAATGCATCAGAGTGGAATGAAGGCGAAGCTTCAGGATTGGCTTTAATTTTTCGAGCATAGAATAATAGAAAGCCGCATGCTAAGCTTGTAATCACGAACCACATAAAAATACGGAAACCAGCACCTGATAAGGCAGGTAAACCGGCGATACCTTGGGCAATAGCGATTGAAAATGGACTCATCCATGAGGTCGCATTTCCGATTTGTGAAGCTACAAAGGTAATGGTTACAGCGGTAATTGAATCATAACCTAATGCCACACAGAATGGCGCGATAATCATTACGAATGGGATAACCTGTTCAGAAGCCCCAAAAGTCGCACCGGAAAAAGAGAAAATAAAGAATATTAAGGGTAAGGCAAGATGTTCAAAACCTTTGGCATTATTTACAAAAGCGTAAATACCTGCATCAATAGCACCAGTTTTCATGATGATACCGAAAGAACCCCCAACTACTAGAAGTAGGGCCACGATACCAATTGCTGAGCCATAACGGTCCCCGGTCACTAAACCTTCAAAAATATAATTCAAGAAACCAAAGCCATAGTGGTCATCGGTACCCCAAATACCAGCAGTTTTATTTAATTTGATAGAGGTATCGTAAATACTGTCGCCGTACAATTCATATAACTCTGATTCCTCTAATCCAATTTCAGATAGGGTGTCTAATGAAAGATTGCTTTTATTTTCAAGCAATTTATTTAAATCTTCGCTATCTACGTCTAAATTGGCTAGCGTTTCTGGTTGATCTGCTAAACTATCTAAGTTATTGATTAATACATCCTCTTTTAAGGGGTGCATATACCTAAATGAACCTTGTTGTAAGACTACACGAGAAGCAGTTTCACCATTTCCAACCTCATATTGAATTTCCTCAGTCGTATACTTTCCGGCTGGAACAATAAATGTGAGTAACCAGGCACATATGACGATGCCTAGTATAATAACGTATGTATGAGGTGTTTGAAACCTCGGTTTATTTGATGTCATAAGTCTCTCCTTTAAATATTAAATTTCTATTAAATTGTATACTTTTATGAGAGAAATAACAACGACCTTAAATGAAATAAGCAATCATTAAGTGTATATGACATGTGAGATCATAAGGGGGAAAGCAAGCTACGCTGAGTATGTTGTTCATATACAAAAAAGCCACCTACCGTTGGGAGTCGGTAGGTGGCTATGATTGAATCTTTCGTTTGGGAGGAGAAAGATTTATGAAGAAAAGTTTTTATATTGGGTATGCTTATATAATAGCGCGATTTTTTGAATTTCTCGTGAAGATTTGAGATAAAATATTGAAGAAAATGTGAAGACTATATTTTCTAGATATTTGCTATCATTCATTTATGTGAATGATGCGACTTCGCTGCAAGATTTACAAGTTGAACGTATCTTTTATCTATATGAGGATATGTTAGCTTATATGGAAGAAACTGAATTTGAGCGAGAAGAAGATGTCCCGGTGAACATTTCTTTGCTTTTAGATGTGATCTATTTGGAAGAGAATTTGGCATCTGATGAGCCAGCTCGATTATTAGGACGAGTGATTGGGGTTAGAGATGATCTTACTTTTTCGGTAAATTTAGATGACCGTCAGTATGAGATGACAGTGGATTAAGAAGGTCATACAAATCTAGGTCGCAAAAAGGTGTATCTTGATCATTTGATGCATCTTTTTATATTTTTTAACTGAAAAGTTATTTGTGCAATTTTTTTGAACTTTTTTAAGGAATCTTATTGACAACTTTGCTATCAGATGATATTCTTATTAAGTCGTCAGTTGATGACACAAAAAACACGCGGAAATAGCTCAGTGGTAGAGCACCACCTTGCCAAGGTGGGGGTCGCGGGTTCGAACCCCGTTTTCCGCTTTGTCCATAAGGCAAACTTTTGAATACTTTGATAAATATGCCGGGGTGGCGGAATAGGCAGACGCA
>NZ_KV786986.1:0-5629 GCF_001806975.1 Aerococcus sp. HMSC10H05 | reverse complement strand
CCTGACTACGAATCAGGCGGTTGCAGGTTCGACTCCTGCTGGGTGCATGTTTATTTTTGAATAACGGGAAATAGCTCAGCTTGGTAGAGCACTTGGTTTGGGACCAAGGGGTCGCAGGTTCGAATCCTGTTTTCCCGACTAATGGGGTAGCTCAATAGGGCTATCTTTTTTTGTGTCTACTTTTATACATGGATACACGTCAATAAGAACTATGATAAAAGTCACTGAATTAGATTTATATTCTACGTTAATATAAATAATGGTACTTTTAGCCTATATTTTTTCCTTATAAAAAGTTTACAATAAAAGTTGAGAAAATACGTTATACTAAAGGTGATAAAAAATTTCATACAATAGCATAGACTATTGAGGGGAGATTGGCTATGGATATGCATCGTCAAAAGTTTGTGCAAAGACTGATTCACTTATTGAATATTTTAGGCACGATTGCGACTATTATCTTTGTTGTTTGGGCATGGCGAAACGGCTTATTAACAGATAAGGTGGCCTTTTTAAAATTTATGGGCCATTTCGGTATTGCCGCACCTTTTGTGTTTGTCATCATTCAATTCATACAAACAGTTATACCTGTGATCCCAGGATCGGTTACTATTCCGCTAGGTGTATTTATGTTTGGTGATATATGGGGCTTTGTTTGGAACTTAATGCCCATTTTCCTAGGATCTATATTTAATTTTTATTTGGCTCGTAAATATGGGCGTAGTTTGGTCCATATGCTCGTTGGGGATAAGTACTATAATAAGGCCTTGATTTGGCTGGATGACCGTTCTGGTTTTAAACGCGTATTGATTGTAGGGCTTATCTTGCCGTTTATGTCTGCTGATGTCATCTGTTATGTTGCTGGATTAACTAACCTGTCCCTTTCGCGATTTGTTCAAGTTTTGGCAGTAGGGAAACCCGTTACCATTTTGATTTACTCATACTCAACGATCTTTTTGGTTGACCTAGTGAGTAAGTGGATATAGGAGCATATAATGAAAATTTTATTGCATAGTGATATGAAAAAAAACGATTCAGCAAAGTGGGGTTGGCCGTGCTCAGTTGCATCAAGAGATGGCCTTAAATTCCGCAGGTATTGCTTATACCACTAACTATAAAGATGATTTTGATATCGTACATATCAATACCGTCTTTCCCCACTCTTTATTGGTAGCAAAAAAAGCAAAAGCTGCAGGTAAACCTGTTATCTATCATGCCCATTCAACGATGGAGGATTTCAGGAATTCCTATTCTTTTTCTAATCAAGCATCATTGGGCTTTAAATATTGGCTAAATACTTGTTACAACTCTGCGGACCTTATTCTAACACCAAGCCAGTATGCCAAAGACCTATTGGAAAAATATGACATAGATAAACCGATTCATGTCATTTCAAATGGTATCGACCTGTCTTATTGGCAAGCTACAGCAGAAGAAGTGGCCAAGATGCGGTCTCGTTTTAATTTAAAGACAGATCAAAAGGTTGCTATTTCAGTCGGTTTGCAAATTGAGCGTAAGGGAATCATTGAATTTGTAGAATTAGCTAAGCAGATGCCAGAAGTGACCTTTATTTGGTTTGGTTATTCAAACCCCTATGCCTTACCTAAAGAGGTGAAAAAGGCCATTGCAACTCGGTTACCCAACCTGATTTTTGCCGGTTATATCCCACGTGATCAGGTCCGAGTAGCTTATCAAATGGCAGATGTTTATTTATTCATGACCCATGAAGAAACAGAAGGTATCGTTCTTTTGGAAGCTTTAGCCAGCAAGGTGGATACCGTTGTGTCTGATTTGCCAGTTTTTGATTATTTAAATGCTGACCATGATGTTTATAAGGCTGATTCCCTATTAACTTTTAAGGAACGTCTAAAGGGGCTCTTAGATGGGAATTTACCTAGTTTGATTGAGCGTGGTTACCAAAAAGCTAGTTTGAAGAGTATTTAAAACATTGGGCAACAGTATATTTACGAGTACCAATATGCGAGTGCTTGCCAGGCTGAGAATAATAAAGGTAAGAAACTAAGTAAAAGCTTTTTCAAAACTTTTAAAATTTAACCATTAGCATCATTTATCTCAAACGCATGCAATGACGGTCTTGTCCCATTTGGTGACGGCCGTCATTTTTCATATTTTCAAAATATGTGCGTTTGTCTCAATCATTTGTTACGATATGTGAATGATTGAAAAGGAGAGAAATATGAAAGCGATTGGATTTGATTTAGACGATACTTTGTACAACCGATTAACCATCTACAAAAATACTTACCAAGAAATGCAAGCAACGGACCACTATTTAGACCTTGATTTTGATACTTTTAATCAAGTCTATGCTGAATTCTCCGAGCAAGAATACCAAGCTTTTATGGCAGGTAAAAAGACAGAAGCAGCTTTTAAGAATGACCGCGTAATTGAAACGTATGCTCATTTTGGTCATAAAATTGATCAAGCGACGGCGCAACAGTTTAACCAATTAAAAAATCATTATCAAAAACAGTTGAGTATGAGTGAAGATTTGGTTGCTTTAATGGAATCGGCCTTATCTAAAGGGATGACGCTATTCGTGTTAACTAATGGGTCAACAAAAGCACAAATAGATAAATTGACCAATCTAGGTGTCGATCAATTTATTGATAAGGATAAGTGGTACATTTCAGAAAGTATGGGAGGGTCAAAACCACAACGTAAGCTATTTGACGCTGTTACTGCTGACTTAAATGTGGCACCAAAAGATATTTTGTTTGTTGGTGACGACTATCGAAATGACATCGAAGGTGCTATTCAAGCCGGTTGGCAAGCTATTCACTATGCTAAAGCAGAAGTTCCCAATACAGTAGCCACCTGTACCACAGACAACTTCCTAGAAATACGGACTTTGTTAGGTAATTTATAAGGAATGGATTTACTGTGTAATAAAATTGACTATCGCAGAGATGATGTTACCCATCGAAATGATATAGTGTTTTTGTTTTATCATAAACACAAAAATGAATGTAAAGGATTAAATTTTGAAGAAAGTTAGCAAATGACTATATTTGTTGACTTTTTTTGTTTGGCATTAAATAAAACAAAACTATCATAAAATGTTAGGTAATGTAACATGTTTTGTATTTTTGCGGAAATTTCATTGACAACTGAATTTATTTGTCACATTATAAAACACATATATAACAATGAGAAAGTAAGAGGTGTTTTTTAATGGTTGCGTTTATGGGGTATGCGCTGATTGTTATTTTCATGTTTGTCATTATGCGTAAGAAGATGTCACCTTTCATTGGGTTAGTGTTCTTACCATTGTTATGGGCGATTATCGGGCAAATATTTGGTTTATGGCAAATTGATATAGGCCAAGCAGCGATGGATGGCTTGGGTACGACATCATCGACTGGAATTATGTTATTTTTCGCTATTTACATGTTTACTATCATGATTGACGCTGGGTTGTTCGATCCTTTATCAAATGCAATGATACGTTTTGCTAAAGGAGACCCGTTAAAGGTAGCCTTAGCAACTGTTGCTTTAACTGCTGCCGTATCATTAAATGGTGATGGTACAGCGACGATGATTATCGTCTGTACAGCTATGGTGCCTATTTACAAAAAATTAAATATGTCTATGTTAAATTTAGCGGTTTTAACGATGACGTCTCATTCGATTGTTAACTTACTACCTTGGGGTGGCCCGACGGCTCGTGCTATTGCGGTAATGGGCGTTGAAACCAATGATGTAATGCGTGGTTTAGCACCAATGATGATAGCTGGGTTGATTTATATGTTTATCGTGGCATGGATTTTTGGTTTGCAAGAACGAAAAGCATTGGGTGTGGTCAACTTATCTGAACAAGAAATGCAGGCAATGATGGTTATTGATGATCCAGAAACACTAGAACTACGTCGACCAAAGAATGTTTGGATTAACTTAATGATTGTGCTTTTGGCGATTGCTTTACTAGTAGAGGGATCTATTCCATCCGCTATTATTTTTATGTTAGGGACCGTTATTAGCTTACTAATTAATTACCCGCATCCTAAAGATCAAAAAGCACGGATTGATAGCAATGCTTCTGAAGCCAATCAAGTTGTGATGACGGTGTTTGGTGCTGGTATTTTTATGGGTATCTTAAACGGAACAGGTATGTCAGATGCTATTGCCAATTCTTTAATTACCATTATTCCTGAATCATTGAGTGGTTTCTATGGTTTTATTGTTGCAGTTATTTCATCGCCAGGTACTTACTTCTTACATAATGATGCTTTCTATTATGGGATGATGCCAATTTTATCAGAAGCTGGTTACGCATATGGATTTACGCCATTACAACTGACGTTTGCATCATTAATTGGTCAAGCTTTCCACTTATTTAGTCCGTTAGTACCTTTCTCATATGTACTACTAGGTTTAACTGATGTAGAATGGGGCGAATGGCAGAAAAAAAGGTCTAGTCGTTTCACTTGGTATTTTCATTGTTTATGTAGTAACTGCTGCAATGTTTGGTCTGTTACCTATTGTCCAATGATAGGCTTAAGAAGGTTATCATACAATCAAGTTTAAAAGGAGTGATTTAGTGGCGAACAAACAAACAATCGCCTTAATTCCAGGCGATGGGATAGGAAAAGAAATAACACAAGCTGTTAAACGCGTAGCTAGAGCTTTAGAAAGCCCAATTGTCTGGGATGAAGTAATCGCTGGTCAAGAGGCGATTGATGCAACAGGAGACCTTATTCCGCAATCAGTTTATGACGTTATTGATTCGCATAAAGTGGTCTTAAAAGGCCCTATTGCAACCCCAATTGGTGAGGGTTTTAGAAGTGTTAATGTTTCACTTAGAAAACATTATCAATTACATACCAATATTCGTCCGATTCGTGTATTGGGGAAGATTCCAGCGCTACAACACGATGTGGATATCATCCTATTTCGAGAAAATACGGAAGATTTATACGCAGGCGTAGAGAAGCAAGTGTCTGCTGATGAAGCCCACTCTATAAAAATCATTACTCGAAAAGCGACTGAACGTATTGTGACCGCAGCCTTTGATTATGCAGTAGCAAATCAAAGGAAGAAAGTCACTATCGTCACCAAAGCGAATATCATGAAGCTATCTGATGGTTTATTTTTAAAGGTTGCCAAAGAAGTAGCCAAAAAATATCCACAAATAGAAACAGACGAAGTTTTGGTCGACAATATGGCGATGCAATTAGTGATGCGTCCACAGCAATATGATGTGATCGTGACGGAAAATTTATATGGCGATATCTTATCTGATTTAATGGCTGGATTGATTGGAGGATTAGGATTGGTGCCTGGGGCTAACTTAGGCGACGATGTTGCAATTTTTGAAGCGGTTCATGGATCAGCGCCTGATATTGCTGGACAGGGGATTGCCAATCCAACAGCGCTACTATTAGCTTTTGCTGACTTATTAGACCACATTGGTTTACAAGTTGATGCTGAGCGTTTACGTCAGGCTTTAAATATAGTTTTGTCAGATGTCAACAATTTCACCCGCGATTTGGGTGGTCATTTATCAACTGAAGCTTATACAGATAAGGTGATCCAAGCCTTGATTTAGTTTTAACAGCTTAGCAGGTGTTGTAAACTTTCATTTACAAGCTGTCAGCTAAGGAAACCT
>NZ_KV786985.1:0-27961 GCF_001806975.1 Aerococcus sp. HMSC10H05 | reverse complement strand
TGAAGATGACACAGTCATCTGCAAGCTAATCTAAAACGCAGTCCTCCCTGGAGGCTTGAACCCGACTAAGAGGACGAGCGAACCGACTAAGTGTATGAAGTGCTATGTTTGAAACGTTAGCCAGTCTAATCGTAAACATATACAGCTTTCGACTTGGACTTACTTATCATTCACAATAGTTTTCAAAGTGAGAGACCAAATCAATTAAAACAATTGGTTTGGTCTCTTTTTGATACAGCAAAAAAGCTGATGACCGCTCTACTAGTCATCAGCTTCCTATGTTGCAATGTCGATTTCATTAGTTCTTGTCCAAGGTACGGTTATGTTTGCTTGTCAAAGTATACCACATGTGATGGGTGGATGTTTGAGTTTAATATTAGGGAAGAAGTCCTTTACAAAGCTTCCTTAAAAATGGTATAATTAAATTTGCCGAAAGGCCTTGCGGCAAGGGTAGAGATGTGAACCGGGTCAGATGGGGAACCAAGCAGCTCTAAGCATTGTCTATCCTGTGCTGTAAGTTAGTATACATTTAAATGGCTAGAAGCCAAAACGCCAAGTGTGAACTTTCATGCTTGGCGTTTTTTTGATTTCTTTTAAAGATTATTGAATCCATACCATAGTAAGACAAGGGCAATTAAAGCGAATATAAAGGGCAAAATATAAGCTATGGCGAAGTCTAGCCATTCTGCGACTTTCGCATAAATGGTTGTCAGCTTACTATTAAAGAAAAGTGACATGAAGAATAAGCCGTATAAGGGTAGGACATACAAGATAAACGAATAAAACGCTAGTAAGATGGTTGCTTGTAAACCCGTCATCGCACTAGTTGCAAAGTAACCCAGTAAAGCTAGGTAAGGAGCAGCAGAAGATAATTCGGCAGCACATGTAGCAACACCGATCACGAATAAAGACGCAGGAGATAGGTGGTTGTCATCAGGATTTTTGATGTGATAATCAGCTTGGTCAACTTGATCTATCTCGACTTTATCTTTTACGCTATATTTGTAAATTAAATATAGGATAATAAAGGCACTTATCAACAAACTTGCAATGGGCCAAAAGGTCGGAAATTGACGGTTAATCCAGTTAAAAGCCAGCATAATCCAATTGGAAAAGCCAAAATAAAAGATTAAACCAAAAATAAAGTTAACAAAACTATTGGCAAATATAAAAGCTAAAATATGATAAGGAGATTTAATTTTGGATTGTAGGATGAATTGCTGGGTAAGAGAGATAGGGTTTAGGCCATCAATCAGACCTGCAATTAAGGTAGTTGTAATAACTGTAAACATCATTTCTTCCTTAAAAAAGCCGGATAGATAGCCAAGCAGCACACCTTCATGGTGAAGGGGCTATCTACTCAAGCATATCTATCCGACGATAGTTGTGAATTTGCCGCTATCTTATCAAAATAATGATGGTTTGGCAAGATAAGTTCTCTACTGTAAATAATTAAAAAGATTCCTTGGAATGGCTTCCTTAAAATGAAGGTCCATTTCAACTACACTTCTATTTTTTCCATCACTACTTGGCTTTTCTAGTTGGATAAACGAAGAAACATCAGGTGTTACCTCACCAAGATAATAAAATTCAGTACCTTCATCATCGTCTTTCTTAATAAACATATGAATTTTCCAGTCATCAGCATCTTGTAAGATTTGCACTTCAGGGGAGGCCAAGGTCCTTGGTGCTTTCGTAAACCAAGTCATAGTCATTGGATCTAGTAGGGCATCTTCATAAGTGACTTGTGCACCCTTAAAATCATCACCTTTATCCAAAGTAACAAAAATCGTGAAAATTTTACGTTGTTTATCGTAAGTATAACCACCAATGTTTTGGTCTACTAATTGGGTGTGCCATTTAAGTAAACGTAAGGCGTCACGGCGCCCGTATTTTTGATATAAGGTCAGATCAGTTGTTTTATCATAATGATCATTTAATAAGCTGGCAGTCGTAATTAAGTCATTTAAATGATGCAAAAAGTTTGAATCAGTTTTTGCTGACTTGAAGCCGGGACTTACTAGTATACCGTCATCTTGAATGGTTACCACCTGTCCTGGTTGATAAGTTTTCTTCGCGCTACCAGCATAATAATCTGTGGATAAGGTGCGAATTACGGATTGGACCATTTTATGGTCATTAGCTAAGTCATGATTAAAAAAAATAGCTTCTATAGATTTAAAACTTAAATCATCTATACCACTTTTTGTGATTTCACTTAAGAGTACTAATTCATGTAGTCGTTTACCGGGTAGGATTTCGCGAGATAAAAACTTCAAAATAGCATTAGCGGGTTTTGACAGTTTGCTATCACTTTCTTTAATACTAGATAAAAAACTAGGGTAGTTATCTTTCTTATTAGCCAATAAATAGGGATCGAAACTGTTGGTTGTTTGAAAGTCAATTAACATAGGCATACGACCAAGCGCATTTTTTAGCTCAAGATAACTTTCTTTTAAGGCTTTCATAGAATCTAATTTTGCTGCATTTATAGAATCAAAAATTCTTTCTTTAGCAATTGACTCAAAATTGATATTAGATAGTCCAGAAAGGAAATTAGTGTTAACTGTTGTTTGACGCATAGTATCTTTACTTCGATTAGAGTTACCGGAAAGGGCGACAGGAATCAGATAGTTATTCTTATAATTACCAATAAAGTCAATAATATTCACAAATTTCTTGCTCTTATGCTTACGAAGCCCCCGTCCCATTTGTTGGACAAATATAATACTAGATTGAGTATTTCGTAGCATGACGACTTGATTAATCTCTGGAATATCAATACCCTCATTAAAGATATCTACGGTAAAAATATAGTCTAAATGACCAGCTTTCAATCGATTAACTTGCTTAGTTCGCACTTCTTGGCTATCGTTACCAGAAAGAGCGATAGTCTTGTAGCCGCGCGCATTAAATTTGTCAGATAAAGATTTTGCTTCTTCATTTCGACTACAGAAAACCAACCCTTTAACCCGATTTTTGTCTAAACCATAGTAGGTCAACTTCTCCATAATATAATCAACACGTTCATCTATGACGAGATTTTTTAACTGGGTAGTTTCGGATATCGTTACACCATCTTTTTCATAGTCGGTTACACCAAAATAATGGAAGGGAGCTAGTAAGTCCGCCTCGAGTGCATCCTGTAGACGAATTTCATAAGCGATATTGTAATCAAAAAGTTCATATAAATTGTACCCATCTGTACGTTCAGGTGTTGCGGTTAAACCAAGCAAAAACTTAGGTTTAAAGTAGTTAAAAATTCGTTGATAGGAGGCTGCCCCAGCTCGGTGAACTTCATCTACTACAATGTAATCAAATTCTGTAGGGTCAAATTGCTGTAAATGTTGATCGCGGCTAATGGTTTGTTGGGTGGCAAAAATATACTTAGCAGTAGTATCCTTTTGATTTCCCGTATACCAACCAAAAGCATTATCCGATACTTCGTGGAAAACCCTTTTTAAAAGAAGCCATAGCTGCATGTAAAATTTGTTCGCGATGAACGATAAATAATACTTTTTGCGCTTTCGCTTCTAAGATATCAAAAGCAGCTAAATAAGTCTTCCCCGTACCAGTTGCTGCAATGACTAAACCCCGGTCAGCCTCATTTTGTCGTAACTCTATCAAACTATCTAAGGCTGGTTGTTGCATCTTATTGGGTACAATAAACGTCTTGGTAGGGTCTTTTAAGATGCTAGTGTCACGATATTTAGGTGGTTGGAACGATTTAGTATATTGACGAATCCATTCTTCAGTTAAAGGTTGTGCACTTGACCATTCTTTATCCAAATGCGCTTGCATTTGATGAATAATCGCACCATGGTGGTAGGTCGTGAGTTTGACATTCCACTCATAATTCGTTTTTAATGCATGGTTAGTCAAATTTGATGACCCAATAATAAAAGAAGCGTGATCTTTATGTTCAAATAAATAACCCTTCGCATGAAAAGCTTCTTTGTCTGAAATACGGACTTCTAAGTTTGGTATCTTCAATAACGCTTTAAAAACATCAGGTGAATTAAAATCCAAGTAATTTGACGTAATTAACCGACCTTTTATACCTCGTTGGTTTAAGTCAAACAAATGTGTCTTCAACGTATTTAGGCCACTTTCTGTTATAAAAGCTACAGAAAAGGTGAAGGTTTCGCTTGTATCTAACTCTTCTTGTAAAGTATTTAAAAGAAAGACATGCGCATCAGGTTGATTAATGATTAACTCAGGATCATATTGCGTATGTCCCAACTGATGCCTATCTATAAATGCATGCCGCAAAGATTGTGCTAATAAATCCATATTCTCCTCCGAAATATCTTACAAGATCATCTTAGATAACTTCTCAACAGCAGGTAGGTCCGCCGGTGCCCAGTCCAAATTCTTCAATTCATTAGGCTTCAACCATTTGATCGCTTCATGTTCCGTTAAAATGGGTTCGCCTTCTTTAAGCTGGCAGATAATTGTAGTTAGGTGAACTCTTCCGAAATCATATTCATAGGTTGAATCATCAAAAATATCCGGGGCTAGATCGACCGTAATTTCTAATTCTTCTGCTAATTCACGTTTAAGGGCTGCTTGTGCAGTTTCGCCGGCTTCTATTTTCCCACCAGGAAACTCCCACAAGTAAGCTAAGGATTTTTCTCCACCGCGTTGCGCACATAAAATACGTTGGTCTTTAATTAGGATTGCCCCAACAACATGGATATCTTTCATTGGTATCACCTTTCAATCGTCTTTTTACTTCTATTAAAGTATATAGATCATTGTACCGGACCCTTACCAAATAAGAAAGATCAAAAAAAACAGATAACCCATGTGCCTACCATCACTATTTAAACGCGTGATGCTAAAGCGGAGTTATCCGTTTCTCAAAATAATTTATACTAAAAGTTTATTTTAAAATTTAAATTAATCCTGCTAATGTTGGTAGCCACATTGAGAAGGCTGGAATATAAGTGACCAGTAGTAAGCCAGCTAGAATGGCTGAATAGTAACCTAACATGTATGGCATCACTTTCGCTAATGTTGAACGACCAACTCGGATAGCGACGAATAAGGTGTTGCCAACTGGTGGTGTGATATTACCAATACATAAATTGTAAGTTAGCATAATCCCGAAATGAACGGGTGAAATACCAAATGATTCTGCAATTGGTAAGAAGATAGGTGTGAAAATTAAGATAGCAGGTGTCACATCCATAAAGGTACCAGCGATTAATAGGATAATGTTGATAATGAGCATGATGAATAATGGGCTATCAGTTAAGGATAGTAAGCCTTCAGCTATCGCTTGCGGGATACCTGTAAAGGCCATAACCCATGATAGGATGTTTGACACACCAATTAAGAACACGACCATGCCAGATGTTTCAACAGAATCAACTAAAATTTTATATAAGTCTTTCCAAGTGATGGTTTTATAGATAAATACCGAAATGATCAAGGCGTAGATAACAGCGATTGCTGAACCTTCAGTAGCCGTGAATACCCCAGCAATAATCCCACCAATTACAATGATGATCAGAGATAATGGCAGAAGCGCATCTATTGTTGCACGACCTAAACGACCCCAATCAAATTTACCAGTTTCACCGGCATCACCTTTTCGTTTTGAAAATACTAAGGCAACCACCATACAAGCAACCATCCAGATGATTCCTGGAATATAACCTGCAACAAATAAGGCTGCAACTGAAGTACCACCTGATACTAATGAATAGGTAATTAAAGCATTTGAAGGTGGGATGAGAAGTCCAGATGGGGCTGAAGCACCATTAGTAGCAGCTGCTAAGTCCATATCATAGCCAGCTTCTTCTTCCCCTTCTTTCACCATGCCACCAACTGCGGCAGCAGCTGCTGCTGCTGAACCAGAAATTGCCCCAAATAAAGCATTTGCGCCGATATTGGTTAATAAAAGTGAGCCTGGAATTTTACCAACAATTGCTTGAACAAAATGAACTAACCGTTTGGCAATCCCTCCTTGGTTCATAATATTTCCTGCTAGAACGAAGAAAGGGATGGCAACTAGCGTAAAGGATGAGGTCCCAGAAAAAATACGTTGGGCACCTGTAATTAACGTAATATCTAACGGTACAGTTGGAAGAATAGCCCCAACTGCTGCAATAGCGATTGAAACTGCGATAGGTGCACCTAGAATTAGTAATAAGGCTAGGAGCACGATCATGATAATAAGTGATTGGACAGCCATATTAATCCTCCTCTTCTACAATATCTTTACGGGCATCAATCAAGTCTTTAATATTTAAGACACTATATAAGGCAATGAATATACCGGAAATCGGAATACACATATAGAAGTAACCCATTTGTAGGGGGAGTGAAGAAGATAATTGTCCCATTGTTAATTGAGTGATTTCAAAACCACCGTATACCATAACAGTTAAAGCGAAAATTAAATTCAATACTTCAGCTAAAATTTGTAGACTATTTTGATTTACAGAAGAAAAGCGTTCAACAATTACAGGGATATTCATATGCTCTCTTTTACCAAAAACATAAGCTGCCCCAAATACGGTTACCCAAGCAAACATATAAGCAGCCAATTCTTCAGACCAAGTACTTGGATGATTGAGAATATACCGGGTAAATACTTGCCAAATCACTAATAAAGTTAAAGCGGCCATAGCTACAGCACAAAGTGACCGCATGGCCTTATCGATGATGTTTCTCAATTGTTTCATGAGGCATCTCCTTCCGTTGTGTTATTTGTATAGCTTTCATTTTTCTCTTGTATCTTATTATAGGTGTCTTGTAATTCTGGATAAGCCTCTAACATAGCGTCATGCAGTGGTAAGACAGCTTCTTTAAATGGTTCGATATCAGGATAATTAAAGACAACATTCATATCATTTTCAGCACGATCGCGCGCTTCTGCTACTTTCTCTTCCCAAGCTTGATGTTGGGTTTCTTCCATTATTTTAAAGGCTTCATCAAAAGTAGCCTGTTCGTTTTCTGGTAATGCATCTAGGAAACGTGTTGAAACAATCACTTCATCAGGAATCATTTGGTGCATGGTGTAAGAGTAGTTTTTAACAACATCACCATGACCATTTTCTGTTAGGGCTAACTCATTATTTTCAGCCCCGTCAATCACACCTGATTGGATAGCGGTATAGACATCACCAAAGCCCATTGGTGTCGCTGATCCACCAAGTAAGTTCATCATGGATACGTTAGTAGGTGATTGTTGCACCCGAATTTTCTTCCCAGCTAAGTCAGATACTTCATTAATCGGCGTATCTTTGACATAGAAATTACGCGTACCCGCATCTAACCAAGCCTTGGTCACAAAACCTGAATCCTTTGTGCCATTAAAAATAGACGCAACAATTTCTGGATCATCCATAGCTGCATGATAAGCCTCTGGGGATTCGAATAGATAGGGTAGGTTGAAAATTTGGAAGTCGGTGTTAAATGTCTCTAAAATAGAGTTACTTGCAACGGTGACTTCAATGGCACCTGTTTGCGTTAATTGTACTAAATTTGTTTGTGTACCCAATAATTCACTTGGATATATTTGAACATCGTACTGATCACCATACTTACTTTCAATAAATTCTTCAAAGGCTAACATCCCAATATGGGTAGGATGGTCTGAAGATTGATTATGCGCTAGACGGATAATTTGCTTGTCAGCACCTGAAGCGGTTACATTTCTTTGTCTAGAAAACAAAAATAAGCCGCCAGCAATGAGTATAATGATAGCGAACAAAGCCAATAAACTTTTATTGGCTTTTTTTGCATAATTTGCCATAAAAAACGCTCCTTCTTTTATATAATATATTGCACTATTATAGTATAGTATTTTTTGAAAGCGAATTCAAAGGGTATAAAGAAAAAAGGTCATGATATTTTATATACGAAAATTTCATCGATTATGATGTAAATATTGTGCAAATATTGCTTCTTATTTTTTTATCAGTGATAGGTCACTGTATGCAATGAAGAAAAAGGTCTTTACTTATCAATTAACTTAAAATGGTTTATGATGAGCGTGGTAAACGATTTAAAAAAAGGAGTGGTTTGGATGAAAGCGTGGGTACTCAATCAAGCAGGTGGACCGGAAAACTTTGAATTACAAGATATAGCTAAACCTAAAGCTGAACTGGGTGAAGCTTTAGTCAAAGTGAAAGCCATCGGGATTAATCGCCATGATGTGATGTCTAGAAATGGGTTAAAGGCTGATGCCTCTACTGAAGAACGCGTGATGGGGATTGAAATTGCCGGTGAAGTGGTGGATATCAATACAGAAGATAACAAATCTAGTCATGTGGCAATAGGGGACCATGTTGCAGGGATTATTACCCACGGTGCTTATGCTGAGTATGCTCGCTTACCTCTTAGTCGAGCGATGGTATTTCCAAAAGATACGCCATTCACCACCGCAGCTGCGATTCCTGAGACCTTCATGACGGCCTATCAAACAATCTATTGGATTGGTGACCTACAAGAAGGTGAGCGTATTCTTATCCACGCGGCAGGTTCTGGCGTTGGGACTGCAGCCATCCAGCTGGCTAACCACCTATCGCATGCGGAAATCATTGCTACAGCAGGTCGTCAGGATAAATTAGACTTAGCCAAAGCATTGGGAGCTCAGACAACCATTAATTATCAGATTGAAAACTTCGCTGATGTCGTTACTGAAGTTACAGGTCAAAAAGGTGTCGATGTCATTCTAGATTTCATTGGCGCGTCCTATGCAGCTAAAAATTTGTCCGCTATTGGTGTAGATGGTCGTTGGGTATTGATTGGTGTGCTTGGAGGAACAGAGGTTTCAGACTTTGATATGGGACAATTGCTCTTTAAGCGGGTGAAGCTACAAGGCACTTTATTATCCAATAGGGATGATGATTACAAGGCCCGTCTAGTAGCAGACGTGAATAAGGACGTAGTACCTTTAATTGCGGATGGTACAATTCACCCAGTGATTGACACAGTGATCAATTTTGATCCCTTACCGGAGGCACATAGATATATGGAAGCCAATAAAAACCTGGGTAAAATTATCGTGAGCTTAGAAGAATAAGGTTTGTGGAGTTCTCTTTAGAAAATGATATAAGGTGTTTGCGAGCAAGATGGCAGAAGTTTTTTAATTAAAAATAAATGAGAAAATAGATTGCTTTATTTGTCAGCTTTGATACAATGAGAATAATATTTATCATTATTTTCTAATAAAAAAGGAGCTGACAGGTATGGAAGAAACGAAGATGCAGGAGATTGCTCAATATTTGTATGATGCGGAGAAGCGTAAGACGGCGATTGATAATGTGACAGAGGTGTTTAATGTATCCTTTGATGAGCAGGAGGCTTATGATATTCAGGATTTAGTCGTAGCCTTAAAGAAGGAGACAGATGGCGAAACGGCGGCCTATAAGATTGGATTGACGTCCCCAGCTAAAATTAAACAGTTAAATATTGATCAACCGGTATATGCCCACATTTTTGAGTATATGATTTCTTACGATGGGGAACCCTTATCGATGACACGCTTTATCCATCCTCGTATTGAGCCGGAAGTGACGATTGTCTTGAAAGATGATATTTATCAAGAGGAAGTAACTTTTGAAGAAGTGATGGAAAAGATTGATTATGTCTATTCTTCTGTTGAAGTGGTAGATTCTCGCTACCATGGTTTCCGTTTTTCTTTAGAAGATGTGGTGGCGGATAATACTTCTTGTCAAGGGGCCATTTATTCTAAGACGCATTTCACTTTAGACCAAGTAGATATTTTGAATGAAAAGGCAAGGGTTTATATTAATGGGGAAAAGATTGATGAAGGTTACGGGAAAGACGTAGCGAATCATCCGGCCAATGCGGTTGTTTTCCTAGCCAATGCCCTATATAAACGTGGTGTAACCCTAAAAGCAGGTGTACCAATCATGACCGGAGGGATGACCAAAGCCAACAAGATTGCGGTGGGTGACAAGGTTGAAGTGAAGTTTGACACCTTGGATGATATTCGTTTTGAAGTTGTTGAATAAAGCAAAAAATGGCCAGCTAGCAGTGGTTTATAGAATCATTACTAGCTGATTTTTTTGTGGTCCTTTCAAAAAAATAACAAGTTTCTTCTATATAATAGGTCATTTGATTGCAACCTTTATATAGAAGAAACTTGTTGGTATTGCATATTCAATCAACGAAACAATCTATTGCTTACTTGGCAATGGCTGCTTCCACTTGTTTTGGGACACGGTCTTGTTGGTCTGTGAAAGGAATAAAAACATCACGAGATGATTTCATGGCATATTGGATGTTCTTTCCATCTGCTGTATATTCTACGACACGGTAGTATGGGTCATGATAGAAGATAAAGCGGTAATTGTTTGCTAAAGCTTCTGGCATGAGGTCTTGTTTGGCTGAGATCGAGTCCATTGGGTAATCATCTAACCCACCTACCCAAAGTGGATTGGTGTGAACGAAAGTCAATAGGATATCTGCCATATGTAGCATGGTCTCGCCTGCTTGTTCAAGACGAATAACCGTATGGCCAGGACTGTGACCACCAGTTACTTCCATAGAGATACCTTCAGTGATTGTAATAGAATCGGTGAAGGTTTCTACTTGTCCTTGGATGGCTTCCCAGTTTTCTTTAGGGTAAGTATTTTTTGTTCGGGCATTCGGATGTCTTACGGCATCCCATTCAATATCAGAGATATAAATGGTTGCACTAGGGAACGTTGAATGCCATTGGTCATCCGCAAAGTAAGTCAAGCCACTAGCATGGTCGTTATGCATATGGGTCATCATGACAACATCGATATCTAAAGGTGTAAGACCTAGTGTTTCAAAGTCTTCTTGGATGCTGCCTTCTTGCTGTAGACCGACATTACGTTTGCCTTTTTCGTTGAATTTATCCAAGTTAAATGATGCATCGATCAAATAGTTTTTTCCTTGGTATTGAATAAGGATTGGGTCACAAACTTCAGCTACTTGGTTTTTGTCATTGTAAGGGTAATATCGGCCCCAAAGTGTTCTTGGTACCGGACCAAAAATTGTGCCACCATCTGTACCAATCATTGCGCCGTTCAACCAAGACAAAGTCATTTCGTGGAAAGTATAGGTATCTATCATCGTAAAAATCTCCTTTATGTGGTGTATTTGTTTTATCATCAAATTTGTGATTATTATCTTCTATCTATTGGTTACCTTCAATAATCATTGATATTCCTTGGCCACCACCGATACATAGGGTAGCTAGACCATATTTGGATTGTTGTTTCATCATTTCATGGACTAGGGTGACTAGGATACGGGCACCGGATGCACCGATTGGGTGACCTAAAGCAATGGCCCCACCATTCACATTGACTTTATCCATATCTACATCTAGGTCCTGTAGTACACATAAGGCTTGAGCAGCAAATGCTTCATTGGCTTCAATTAAGTCTATGTCTTGAATCGTTATTTGGGCTTTTGCTAGCGCCTTTTTGGTTGCTGGGATTGGACCAGTTCCCATGATTGCAGGGTCTACACCGGCACTTGCGAAAGCTTTAATTGTTGCTAATGGTTGAGCCCCGATAGCTTCAGCTTTCTCTTTTGACATCAAAACGATCGCTGCTGCTCCGTCGTTAATACCTGAAGCGTTAGCTGCTGTCACAGTGCCACCGTCACGTTTGAATGCTGGCCTTAGTTTAGCTAGCGATTCTGCTGTCACACCAGCCCGAGGGTATTCATCCGTGTCAATTTGGATAGCATCACCACGTTTTTGTGGCACGGATACAGGGGTAATTTCATCTTGGAATCGATTAGCATTGCGTGCAGCTTCGGCTTTTTGTTGGCTGGAGGCGGCGAAAGCGTCTTGATCTTCACGCGTAAAACCATATTTCTCAACAATATTTTCTGCGGTAATCCCCATATGGTAGTGATTGAAAGCGTCTGTTAAACCATCCTTAATCATGGTGTCGACAATTTTCTTGTCACCCATCCGCATACCCCAACGTGCATCCTCAGTGATGTAAGGGGCTTGGCTCATATTCTCAGTTCCACCAGCAACCACAACTTCTGATTCGCCTACCATAATACTTTGTGCGGCAAGGGCCACAGCTTTTAAACCTGAACCGCAAACCTTGTTGACAGTGAAAGCAGGCTTTTCAACAGGTATTCCGGAAGCAACGGCAACTTGACGAGCAACGTTTTGACCTAAACCTGCGCTTAAGACGTTACCGAAGATAAGCTCATCTACTATGGCTGGATCGATGTTGGCTTTTTCTAAGGCTCCTTGAACAGCCACCTTACCTAAGTCAACAGCGGAAATATTTTTAAATACGCCACCGAATGATCCGATGGGGGTTCTTTGTGCAGCTACGATTACGACATCTTGCATTTGAAAACTCCTTTCAAGGGCTATGTTGAGGTGTGACAAAAGTCTCCTAGAATATATGCGCTGGACCAAAAACTGAACAATTATTCTAGGTAATTGGCGTATTTTGGAAAGCGTTGGATAATGATGACTTTTGGAATCAGATATTTTGAGTGACATTTATTAAATTCACTTAAAAGCTGATCATCAGAAACAAAAAAAGACTGCGAGCCAATTATGCGGCCCGCAGTCTTACTAGCTAAGAGCCCGCATTCACGAGAAATAGGACTCTTCCATATGTTGGAACAATCCTAGTTAGCTAATAATAATAATAAAGATGTATGTGTCTGGTAATCAGTAGAGGTCATTGACCAAGAGGTATTGGTCATATTTGTAAAATCTGTATGCATTGCCATTTTGGTCTCACTCCTTTGATTTAAGTTGTTGTTATCTTATCATCACATTTTCATTTAATCAAGCATTTTACACATTTGTTTTTAATTTAATTTTATTTGAATAGATTTGACATCAGGTAAATCCTTATGTATCAATGCTTTTTTGCTTATATATTATTTTCAAAAAATGAGAAAATGATGAGTTCGAATCGGAGAGAGAGCGACACTTTATGGCTGAAAGTCATTTATATACAAAAATTGTATATTTTTCAACAATCGTTTTTACCCCTTTTTTGAGGATAAATGAATCTTAAAAAAGATATTTCCTACATAAGAAGGCCAAAAAATCTACTGCATCTTTTTCTTGGGAAGGCTCTTATCAAAAAAGCCTGAATGAACAGCTAAATGTTTTCTCTTGTTGCTTTTAATAAAATGAGATGTTAAGGTGACACCAATCAAAAAAACTCATAAAATTTTAATAAAACAATCGATATTGGAGGAATGCATGATGGCACTAGAAAACGTAGATTATGGAAATATCAATGAAATACCTTACCGCCCATTACGTCCAGGGATTGATCAAGCAGTATTCGCCATGTCAGGAGATGGGGTCAATGTAACTGTGAATCGGGTGGAGAATGGGAATGATTTAAGACCGCATACGCATGAAGACCATCAACAAATTGCCTGGATCTTACAGGGTGAATGTGATTACTACGTGGATGGTGAGCCATTTCGTATGACAGCAGGTTCTTGGGTAGTTGTACCTAAGGGGGTTGAACACTATATACACGTTTACGATTCTCCAGAAACAGTAGTGAATGTAGATATTTTCGCTCCAGCACGTGAGGACTATAACGAAGCTTATAGCCAATTCTTGAAAGCACAAGGATATGAAGGCTTTAATATTATTGATTAATATAGGCTAAACCAGGATAAATTTGTAAATGCACTAAACTCGGGAAAAGGATGATATAAATGGAAATGCGCAACCTTGTAAAAGAAAAAATTGCTGAAAAAGGCTATGCCATAGGTGCTTTTGTGGCATCTAGCTCCTCTTTAAATACGGAAATTTTGGGTGTTAATGGTTTTGACTTTGCCATGATTGACTTTGAACATGCTCAAACTAGTTTAGAAACAGCTTTAGACATGGTGCGCGCAGCGGAGTTATACGGTACAGCGCCATATGCTCGGGTTTATAATCCTGAAGATGGTCCGATGATGGGGCGAATGTTAGATATTGGCTTACATGGTTTGATGATTCCAATGGTCAATACTAAGGCGCAAGCTGAATTTGTTATTCAAAACACTAAAATGCCGCCTATTGGTATTCGTGGTAAAGGGATTGGACGTGGACCGTTATGGGGTGCCTACGAAAACTACAATAATGGTGAAGTAGACGAAAAGTCCATGGTCATTGTGCAATGTGAAACCCCAGAAGCAGTTGAAAATGTAGAAGACATTGTAAGTGTTGAAGGGATTGATTGTGTCTATATTGGTCGTCTTGATTTAGCGCATGCTATGGGCGTTGAAGATCCTTCAACAAGTCCAGAACTTGAAGACAATATTCAAAAAGTACTCAAGGCCTGTAAAGAAGCTGGGGTAATTCCTGGCATCTTTACAGCCAACGCACAAGATGCCATTAACCGAATTGAACAAGGTTTCCAATTCGTTACAGTACTGAATGACTTGGCTTTCTTCCGTCAAGCCACCAAAACTAGAATTGATGACGTTCGTAAAGGTGTAGAAGGGGATCAATACCAAGTAGATGATGCGGTATTCTTGAAATAATGGATATTGGTATAGTAAATAAAAAACAAGGTAAGCCACATTTGCTTTCGTGGCTTACCTTGTTTTATTTTTATAAGTTTTCTAATTTTGTTGCTGCTTCTTCCCAAACAGTCATCACTTGGTCTAAGGCTTTTTCTGTTTCTTGAAGGGATTGATTTAATTCGTTTAATTTCTCAAAATCATCAAGAAATTCAGGTTTTGTCATATTCAATTGAATTGCTTCAATTTTATCTTCTAAAGCAGCCATTGTTTCTTCATGTTGGGCAATTTCCCGTTGTAATTTTCGTTGTTCTCTTTGTTTCTCTTTAGACATTTGAAAAGCTTGTTTAGTATCGGAAGCTGGTTCAACAACTGTTTTTTCTGCTTTCTCTGAATTATTTTCAGCTGCTAGTAAAGCAAGACGTTCTTCTTCTGCTGCTTTTTTAGCCACGTAATAATCATAGTCGCCTAGATAAAGCGTTGAACCTTCAGGATTGATTTCTAAAACAGAGGTCGCAATTCGGTTAATGAAGTACCGGTCATGGCTAACAAATAATAGTGTACCATCATATTCGATTAAGGCATTCTCTAATACTTCTTTAGAATCAATATCTAAGTGGTTGGTTGGCTCATCGAGAATTAAGAAATTATCATGATCAAGGGAAAGTTTTGCCAGTTCAAGTCGGGCTTTTTCCCCACCAGAAAGCGTTGCGACAGATTTAGCCACATCATTTCCTGTGAATAGGAAGGATCCAAGGATCGTCCGAATATCTCGTTCCATCATAGTTGGATGTTCGTCCCATAATTCATGGAGCACATCTTTTGTCGAGTTTAAATTGCCTAATTCTTGGTCGTAGTAGCCAATTTGTAGATGCGCACCATAGTCGATAGTACCGCGTAAAGCAGGGATTTGTTTAATAATCGTCTTTAGTAAGGTTGATTTTCCAACACCATTTGGCCCAACAATAGCAATAGCTTCCTGTTTGCGTAATTGGAAGGAGATAGGTTCAGCCAAAACGTTATTAGGGCTATATCCTATGGCTAATTTGTTGGCTTGCAGTACATCATTTCCAGAACTTTCAGCTACGGAGAACTGAATCCGGGCAGATTTTTCATCGTTTAAAGGCTTTTCAATTTTGGTCATTTTCTCTAATTGCTTACGACGTGACTGTGCCATTTTGGTGGTCGAAGCGCGTACGATATTACGTGCTACGTAGTCTTCTAATTTGGCAATTTCTTCTTGTTGTTTTTCGTAAGCTTTCATTTGCAAGGTGATACGTTGTGCCCGTTCTTTCAGGTAGAATGAGTAGTTTCCCTTATAGTAATGAATGCCTTGGTGCGCCATTTCATAAGTTTCGTTAGTCACTGCATCTAAGAAATAACGGTCATGAGACACAATTAGTAGGGCACCGGGATATTTTGGTAAGTAATTTTCTAGCCAAGTTAAAGTCTCGATATCTAAGTGGTTGGTTGGCTCATCTAGAATAAGTAAATCCTTTTTCTCGAGTAATATTTTCGCTAAAGCCAGACGCGTCCGTTGACCACCAGAAAGCGTTGAAATCTTACGGTCATAATCTTCATCAAAGAATTGGAAACCGTGTAAAACCATGCGGATTTCAGATTCGTAGCCATAGGCGTTGAAACGAATCAAGTCCTCTTGAAGTTGGTCATAGCGGTTGAGGGCAGCTTCGTAGGCTTCTTCATCTTGCATGAGCTTTTCATCTGCTAAGGCAAGGGCTGCTGTTTCTGATTCTTTTAATAACTTGATGACAGGTTCAAATACTGAAAGCATTTCTTCATAAATTGTCCGGTCACCGGAAACAGCGGTATGTTGGTCCATATAGGCGATGGTTGTTCCTTTTGTTAAGGAAACTTGACCGTCATCAGGCGCTTCAATGTTGGATAACATTTTTAATAGTGTCGACTTACCGGCACCGTTACGGCCAACTAGCGCAATTCGGCTGTTATGTTGGATAGTCATTTGTACATCTTCAAATATCACTTCAACGCCATAGCGTCGAGCTAGATTTGAACCTTGTAATATGATCATAGTCGGCATGATCCTTTCATTTGATAGTATGTATCATTTTACCATAAAAAAAATGAGCATTTAATGGAAACGTTTTATTGGAAAGATTGCATTTTTTGATATATATCAAAAGTAACCAATGGATAGGTCTTGTGTTAATTTCACAAACTTGGTATACTGTTTAAGAAATTATATCAGTATAAGAAAGAGGATGAACATGCGTAAAATACCCAAAGCCACTGCCAAAAGATTACCACTATATCATCGCTACCTGCGTGTATTCAAAAATATGGGGAAAACACGTGTTTCTTCAACAGAATTAAGTGAAGCAGTAAAAGTTGAAAGTGCAACGATTAGACGTGACTTTTCATACTTTGGTGCTTTAGGTAAACGCGGATACGGCTATGATATCGATGCTTTATTAGACTTCTTTGGTAAAACATTAAGCCAAGACCGCTTAACAACAGTAGCGCTAGTGGGTGTTGGGAACCTTGGTAATGCATTATTGAATTACAATTTTAAAAAATCAAACAATATTCGAATTGGTGCCGCCTTCGATATCAATCAGGATATCATCGGTACAGTCCACAATGGTGTGCCTGTTTATGATATGAAGGATTTAACTGAACAATTAAAATTAATGGATATTGAAGTAGTGATTCTCTCAGTACCTGAGGCAGTTGCACAAGATACAGTTCCTGCATTAGAACAAGCAAATATTAAAGGTATTTTGAACTTTACACCAGTAAGATTAGATGTGCCAGATAATATTCGGGTACAAGATGTAGACTTCACGAATGAACTCCAAACATTAGTCTACTTTATTTCAACAAATGCATAATATAATGGCTGCATCTATATCAGCAAGCGAATAGGCCGAGATCGTTCATCTCGACCTATTTTTTTATATCTATGATGGGTGTGAAAGTTTGTTAAGTTTCACATATGGGCGCTAAAATGATATAAAAATATTTGCAATATTTATCAAAATCGATTTAATTCAAGTTTATTGTTTAGATTTAAACTGCCGTAGCACGTTGAGTGTATTCAACAAGTCAACAATTTCATAGGCGGCAACTGCTAGGGCTAAGTATACTGTCCAGTTCCATCCAGAACCTTCTACACTGCCGATAGCGAAGCTTATGGCTAGAAAAATAAATACTAATTTGAATAGTAATAGAAATATTACTGGTCCTTTTAACATAAAAATACTGACATTCCTCTCTTAATAGCTAATAGCACATTTTGATTTTTATCAAAATATGACACATTCTTCAACTATTAAAACTAACGTACTTTCCGCATAAAATCAAGGTTTTCAACTTATAAAAGAAAATAGGTCAAAAAAAGTCAACCTTTCTCTTGCAATTCAGATTTGAATGTTTTAATATAAGAAATATAGAGATTAGCAGTCGACGATAGCGAGTGCTAATCCCCATAAAAACCAACTAAATTAGCTTGGGTTAGACAAATACTTTATCTAATGGAGGGACATGTAAATGATTAAACCATTAAACGGACGCGCTGTTGTGAAAGTTGAAGAGGCTAAAGAACAAACAGTTTCAGGTATCGTATTACCGTCAGCTGCTAAAGAAAAACAACAAGTAGGTGTTGTGGAAGCAGTTGCTGAGAATACTGAAGATTTCACATCTCAATTGAAAGAAGGCGACCGTGTTCTATTTGAAAAATATGCAGGTTCAACATTTGAATATGATGGTCAAGAATTATTAATTATTAAAGAAAGCGATATTATCGCAATCGTAGATTAGTCAATTTATCAATATTTACAGATTAATAACAGTATGAATTTTTATGAGGTGAATAAATAAATGGCAAAAGATATTAAATTTTCAGAAGATGCTCGTCAATCTATGGTTCGTGGGATTGATATACTAGCGGATACGGTGAAAGTAACCTTAGGGCCAAAAGGTCGTAATATTGTTTTAGACCAAAGTTATGGGTCACCACTAATCACTAACGATGGTGTAACTATCGCCAAAGAAATCGAATTAGAAGATAAATTTGAAGATATGGGTGCGAAACTAGTTGCTGAAGTAGCTTCAAAAACAAATGATATTGCTGGGGACGGTACAACAACTGCAACTGTTTTAACACAAGCAATTGTATCTGAAGGTATGAAAAACGTTACTGCTGGCGCTAACCCAGTAGGTGTTCGTCGCGGGATTGACAAAGCTATTCGTGTAGCTTCAGATCGTTTATCTGAAATTTCAGTTCCCGTAGATTCTAAAGGCGCAATCGCTAACGTTGCATCAATTTCATCAGGAGATAGCGAAGTTGGTGATTTAATTGCAGAAGCAATGGAAAAAGTTGGCCAAGATGGCGTCATCACCATTGAAGAATCTCAATCAATTGATACTTCACTAGATGTTGTAGAAGGTATGCAATTTGACCGTGGTTACCTATCTCAATACATGGTAACGGACAATGACAAGATGGAAGCTGTTTTAGAAAATCCTTATATCTTATTAACAGATAAAAAGATTTCTAATATCCAAGACATTTTGCCAGTATTAGAACAAGTTGTTCAAGAAGGTCGTGCATTATTAGTAGTAGCTGATGATATTGACGGTGAAGCATTACCAACATTAGTCTTGAACAAAATCCGTGGTACTTTCAACGTTGTTGCGGTAAAAGCACCAGCCTTTGGTGACCGTCGTAAAGCGATGTTAGAAGACCTATCTATCTTAACAGGTGCGCAAGTGATTACTGAAGATTTAGGTCTAGAGTTAAAAGACACTACAATTGACCAATTAGGTGGCGCTAACCGCGTTGTTGTTACAAAAGATGATACAACAATTGTTGAAGGTGCAGGTAATAAAGAGCAACTTGAACAACGCGTTGCACAAATCCGTGGTCAAATCGAAGAAACAACTTCTGAATATGACCGTGAAAAATTATTAGAACGCTTAGCTAAATTAGCTGGTGGCGTTGCGGTTGTTAAAGTTGGTGCAGCTACTGAGTCAGAATTAAAAGAACGTAAATTGCGTATCGAAGATGCTTTAAACGCAACACGTGCAGCTGTTGAACAAGGGATTGTAGCAGGTGGTGGTACTGCCTTCATCAATGCTAAGCATGCAGTTTCTGACTTAGCTGAATCATTAACTGGTGACGAACAAACGGGTGCACAAATCGTTTTACGTGCTTTAGAAGCACCAGTACGTCAAATCGCTGAGAACGCTGGTTTAGAAGGTTCTGTAATTGTTGAGAAATTGAAAGAACAAACAGAAGGTATCGGTTTTAACGCAGCAACTTCTGAATGGGTAAATATGATTGAAGAAGGTATCGTTGACCCAACTAAAGTTTCTCGTTCAGCATTACAAAACGCAGGTTCAGTAGCTGGATTAATCTTATCTACTGAAGCAGCTGTTGCAAACCAACCACAACCTGAACCACAAATGCCAGCAATGGACCCTAGTGCAGGTATGTATTAATTAAGAAAGTAAATAGCGCTTTTATAAAGAAGGCAAACAAAAAATCACTTGGGAATAAAAAGCTGTTATAGGTCAAACCCATGGTGATACCGATTGCTAGGAGGTGTGAAATCCAGTTCACACCTCCTATTTTTTTATAAACTTTGAAATAAGCTGAATCACTTTCTATTATAAAGGCGTTTTCACTATAATGAGACTATGAGTAGAAAAAATAAGCGCATTTCTAGCTAATTGAAGGGAGATTTACCATGTTGTTTACAGAAGATGCCGGTTACTATGCACAGCAAGTGAAGATGCGAAAGGTGAAGGTATTAGATTTAGTGGACCAAGCCCTAGCGAATATTGAAGCGCTGAATCCTAGATTAAATGCCATTGTATATGTGCAAGCAAACGCTGCACGAGCTCAAGCGAAAGCATACGATGCTTATTTAGATCAGTTGACGGAGGCGGAAGTGGACGACTTGCCTGACTTCTTTGGTGTCCCAACTCTGCTGAAAGATTTAGGGCAATATCAAGCTGGACATCTTACATCAAGCGGTGCCCATTTAACGAAAGATACGGCTATGCAAGTAACCGATTATTTCGTTGAAAATATCATTAAAGCTGGGTTTATCATCATTGGTCGGACCAATGTACCGGAATTCGGTTTTAAAGGGATTAGTGATTCTAAAACTTTTGGTCCAGTAAACAATCCAATTGATTTAAACCGTAACTCGGGTGGGTCTAGTGGTGGTGCGGCTGCTGCTTTAAAAGCAGGTATTGTGCCCTTAGCCTTTGGATCAGATGGTGGCGGATCTATTCGTATTCCTGCTTCTTTCTCAGGTTTAATCGGGTTAAAACCATCTAGAGGGCGAGTAGCGGTTGGACCTGGAGCATATCGAGGCTGGCAAGGCGCGTCTGTCAATTTTGCCTTAACGAAAAGTGTGGATGATACCTGGACTTTATTACGAAATCTTCAAGTAGAGCAGTTAGAGGCACCATTCATCATGCCAACAATGAAAGAAACGAGCTTAAAACCCTTAAATAGACCTTTAAAGATTGGTTACATGGACCAATTAAACCCAAAGTGGCCATTAAATACGGATGCTAAAGCAGCCTTAAACCAAACGATACAAGCACTAAGAAAACTAGGACATGAAGTTTTCAAAGTAACGGAACCTTTTGACAGAGCTGAAACCATGCGTAATTACTTTGTGATGAATAGTGTAGAAACAGCGGCAATGATGAAGGATATTGAACAAGTAAACGGGCGACCGGTCACCTTTTCAGATGTTGAACCGTTAACCTGGGCAATCTACCGAGCAGGCTTAAAAGTGCCTTCTTATCGCTATAGCCAATTATTAGCAGAATGGGACAAGTGGACGGCTCAGTCTGAAGCGATGTTTAAAGAAGATTTTGACCTATTACTCACACCAACGACGAATGGTCCAGCACCTATCCATGGTCAGTTTAACCCAGATCAACTAAATGAAATCATCGAAAAGGAGAAACACTTTGATGATTACGAAATGGCCGACCAACAAGCCATTATCTGGGCGCATTTCGAGAAGAGTATCGCTCATATGCCTTATACCTCTTTAATCAACATGTTAGGCCAACCAGCTATTTCCTTACCCCTATATAAAAATAAAGATCATTTACCAGTTGGCGTACAATTTATTGCGCAAAAAGGGAATGATTACTTACTATTACAATTAGCTAAACAATTTGAAGATCAAGAATTATTAGATACAGATATTGTCAAATGATGAAAAAATATTAACATTTTAAATGCTGTTCATGAAGCGCTAGTCACTATTGATCTAGCGCTCTTTATTTTTGGGAGCAGGTTTACCATGATTTTTTAAAAATAAAAAACACTTGTTATTTTCTCATTATTTGTTAATATTCACATTAACGATTACTAGAAAAGACAAAAAATTGTCCATATATTAAAGGAGTGTATTGCTATGGCCATTTGGTCTAATAAATTTCATGAGGAAATGTCACAAGACGCATATCAATTCAACCAATCTATCCAAGTAGATTATCGTTTATTGGACGCTGACCTACGTGGTTCCAAAGCTCATGCCCAAATGCTAGGTCATCAAGGCATTCTTGATTTAGAAGAATCAGATAGCTTAGTGAAAGAGCTCGAACAAATGCGCCAAGACTATGCTGCAGGCACTTTAGCAGTCGATTTTACAACAGAAGATGTGCACTCATTCATAGAAGCAGAATTAACCAACCGTTTAGGTACAATTGGGAAAAAAGTCCACACTGGCCGGTCACGTAATGACCAAGTAGCGACCGCTATGCGTATCTATGTGTTAGACGAATTGCAAGATTTTATCAAGCACAGCCAAGCAGCGATTGAAGCTATTTTAACAAAGGCAGAAGGACATTTAGATACCATTATGCCTGGTTATACCCACCTGCAACGGGCTCAACCGATCACTTATGCGCATTATTTATTGGCTTACGCACAAATGTTTAGCCGTGATTTATCGCGATTTTCTGATCTTTATGATCGAGTAGCAGCTGACATGCCACTAGGTGCTGGCGCTTTAGCTACTTCAACTTACCCAATTGATCCATTTTATACAAATGATCAACTGGCAGGTTTTACTGCACCTTATATCAATTCTATTGATGCCGTATCGAATAATGATTATGCAATTGAATTTTTATCTGACCTGGCTATGATGTCTATGCATATGTCTCGTTATGCAGAAGAAACGATTATGTGGTCTAGTCAGGAATTTCGTTTTATCAGCTTGAAAGACACTTTCTCAACAGGATCTTCGATTATGCCACAGAAGAAGAATGCCGATATCCATGAATTGATGCGTGGGAAGACGGGCCGTGTCTACGGTAATCTGATGAGTGTATTGACGATTATGAAAGGCTTACCGCTAGCTTATAATAAAGACTTACAAGAAATTAAAGAGCAATTATTTGATGGGATTGACCATGTAAAAGCAATGTTAACCCTGTTACCAGGTATGCTAGAAGCAACAATTGTCAATAAAGATGTGATGTACAAAGCATGTGGTACTGGCTTTTTAAATGCTACGGATTGTGCGGATTACTTAACGAACAAGGGGATGGCCTTTAGAGATGCCTACCAAGTATCTGGTGATTTAGTGGGTTATTGTACTGAAAACCGTAAGAGTTTGGAAGAATTAACCTTGGCTGAATACCAAGAATTCTCAGCATTATTTGACGCAGATATTTACGATGCCATTGATTTGAAGAATTGTGTGTACCGTAGAAATGTTACCGGTGGCCCAGCACCAGAAGCTGTAACTGCTGCTATTGCAAGAGTTCGCGACATTATCAAGTAATTTAATTTTATATAAAAAGATTTTTTGCTTTTGAGGTTGACTTTCTAAAGTTTACAGATTAGAATGATTAAAAGAAAATGATAAAAACTTAAACAAACAATGATAGATATCATTTTTTTATGAGAATAGCATATGGAATCATAGAAGCAAAGAGTAGCAAGTTTACTGTCCAAAGCGAGTAGACGATTGGTGGAAGGTCTATGTCAGGAGAATTGTGAACCGCATTGCTGAGATAGTTGGGTGAAAATGAGATAGCTCAACTCGTTAGACGCGTTAAGTCTTCAAGCGTTGATGTATTTTTGTCAACAGTAGAGTGGTACCGTGGATATTAACCGCCTCTTCATTTGAAGGGGCGGATTTTTTTATTTTCCAAACCAACAAATGAATGCTTGTGGTAAACCGTCAGATCATACTGACGTCTTGAGAAATGGTGCAAAGCTATTGTTCCTTTATCATCTGTGTCGTGATATCTTGATCACCATACGAATGATTTTGGGAAATATTTAGACAAAAATCACAACAGTAGAGTGGTACCGTGGATTATAGTCCGCCTCTTCTTATAGGAGAGGTGGGCTTTTTTGTAGGGGAATCTAGGAGGATGAAGAAAATGTTTAGTCAGGTGAGTAAAGAAAAATCAACAGGATGGCAGTTGAAAGGGTTAAATTGGATGGTTGTATTGGCTGTCTTGTTAGGCCTCGTTTTACCAGTAAAAAGTGTTTCGGCATCTTCCTGGACAGGACCGGAGGCAGCAGCTGAAGTTGAAGGTGAAGATACCTTATTAACAGAGATTCAAGAACGTGGCGTTCTTAGAATGGGGACAGCATCAGGCTATTCACCATACGAGTTTACGGTTTTACAAGACGGGAAAAATGTTGTAGTAGGGATTGACGTTTTCTTGGGGCAACATATCGCAGACCAATTAGGTGTTGAACTTGAAGTCGTGGATATGGAGTTTGGTTCCCTAATTGCTTCACTGGAAACAGGCGGTATCGATATGATTATTGCTGGTATGGGGGCAACTGAGGAACGTGATCAATCCATTGACTTCTCAAATGCTTATGAATTATCTGGTCAATCGATTGTGATTCGTAAGGGTGAAGAAGATGACATTCTTGACTATACCTCTTTTGAAAATGGTGAACATACCATTTCAGTTTCAGAAGCAACATTACAAGAAGGTTATGTAAGAGACCATTTTGAAAATCCTGACTTATTGATCATGCGGAAATCTGCTGATGCGATTGCAGCCTTAATTTCAGGGCAAGCCGATGGCGTACTATTAGATGACGCAGTTGCCGGTGCTAATGCAGCAGAGAATGAAGGATTAACTGTAATTGATTCAAAACTAGATGGTTTAGTTGAAGACCAAGGGAAATCGATTGGAATTCCAGAAAACCAGCCATCCTTACAAAATGCAATCAATGATATTTTGGTAGATGTGGATAACCAAGGGTTGATAGAAACCTGGACGGAAGCCTCATTTGATATTATCGCTGGTGAAAATGCGGGGACAGGTTGGACAATCTATTGGCCTTACTTCTGGGATGGGATTAAAACAACCTTAATTATCGCAGCTGTATCCATTTTCTTCGGGATGATTCTAGGGATATTCTTAGCCCTTATGCGCTTAACCAATAACCCAGTCTTAAAATTCATTGCAACAGCATATATTGAATTTGTTCGTGGGACACCGTTGATGATCCAAGTGTTATTCATGTTCCTAGGTGTAGGGGCAATATTTGACTGGTCGACAATGACTGCAGGTTTGGTGTCGGTATCTATGAACTCAGGTGCTTATATTGCGGAGATTATCCGTGGTGGTATTCAATCAGTCGATAAGGGGCAAGCAGAAGCCGCACGTTCGCTTGGACTTGGTTACTGGCAAACGATGCGGAAGGTGATTTTTCCACAATCTTTAAGATCTATCTGGCCATCATTGGGGAATGAATTCATTACCTTGATTAAGGAATCATCTATTGTATCCACGATTGGGGTAGCAGAATTAACCTTCCAAACACGGGCGGTAACAAGTATTACCTACCAAGCAGTTGTACCCTTATTTATCTCTATGATTATTTACTTCATTATGACTTATGCTTTATCGCAAGTTTTAAATGTATATGAAAGAAAAATGAATCAAAAATACGCATAAAATTGATATAAAATTAGGAGGAATTATTTATGGCAAAAGCAAATAAAGAAATTAAAAAGGTTTTATTAGCATACTCAGGTGGTTTAGATACTTCAGTAATCATTCCTTGGTTAAAAGAAAACTATAATAACTGTGAAGTTATCGGGATGACAGGGAATGTTGGTCAAGAAGAGGACTTTGAATATTTAAAAGAAAAAGCTGTTGCTTGTGGCGCAACAAAATTATATGTTGAAGATTTGCGTGAAGAATTCATTAGCGATTATATCTTCCCAGCGATTCAAGCTGGCGCAAAATATGAGTCAACTTACTTACTAGGAACGGCTTATGCACGTCCATTAATTGCGAAACGTATGGTAGAAATCGCCCATTTAGAAGGTTGTGACGCTATTGTTCATGGTTGTACAGGAAAAGGGAATGACCAAGTACGTTTTGAATTAGGTATTCGTGAGTTCGATCCAACAATGACCATTATTGCTCCTTGGCGTGAATGGGATATTGTTTCTCGTGAACAAGCCTTTGACTATGCTGAAGCACATAATGTCCCATTACCAATTACACGTGAAACAAACTATTCTAAAGATGAAAACTTATTCCATTTATCCCATGAAGGATTAGACTTAGAAGATCCAACCAATAAACCAAACTATGAAAGTATCTTAGAATTAGGTGTATCACCACAATCAGCGCCAGACCAAGAGGTTGAAGTTACAGTAACCTTTGAAGCAGGTATCCCGATAGCCGTAAACGGGGAAAAATTAGACCCAATTGCTTTGGTTGAAAAGCTAAATAAAATTGGTGGGGCCAATGGTATTGGTATTCTAGATGTAGTAGAAAACCGTTTAGTAGGGATGAAATCACGTGGTGTATATGAAACACCAGGTGGGACCATCCTTTATCATGCACATGAAAAATTAGAGCAAATTACTTTAGATCGGGATACACAACATTACAAACAAGGGGTAGCCTTGAAATATGCAGACCTAGTCTATAACGGTTTATGGTTCTCACCATTACGTAAAGCTTTACAAGTCTTTGTAGATGAAACCCAAAAAACAGTTACCGGTTCCGTGACAATGGTATTGTATAAAGGAAATATCATTGATGCAGGTATGACCAGTCCTTATTCATTATATTCAGATGAATTGGCAACATTTGGTGAAGATGATATCTATAACCAAAATGATGCGGAAGGCTTTATCAAACTATTTGGCTTACCACAATCAGCTCGTAAGATGGCTGAACAAATCTGGGAAAAAGGGGAAACAACTGAACCTGGAGCCTTTACGGATGTCGCAAGAAACAACGAATGGTTAAGATAATTTGTTTAAATAAAAAGTGTAACTCACAATGCCATTCAAGGCGTTATGCATTAAAAAGAAGGTGAGACAAAAGGTTTTTAGAATTGACGTACTGAACCAAAAGGCGAACAATAATGAAATATTATTGGAGACATTTGGGAAGTATCGGACAATGCTGACTTTTGGAATCCAATGATAAACGTTCTTATATCGCAAAGAGAGGCTGAGACTTGATTAGTCCCAGCCTCTTTTTATTATATACAAGTAAATGACTGATAAAAAAACTTTCTGAGCGTGGTATCGCGGGAATAGAACTTTTATTGATTACTTCAGAAGACTATCTTAAACAAGCGAAATAAGTAAAATACAATTAATGTATTGTTATAAAAAACATTTTGATTTTATGAACTTACATTTTGTAAGTTAAAATCCTATTATAGTGGGCATCTTCGTAACACAAGGGTAATAAAGCTTCATTTTACAATGAAAAAAATGGGTATGCGAAGCTTTAATTTTTGATATTTCGAATTCGAGGTGTTATGATATATTTTGTAAGATAAAAAATTAAGAACATTTGAAAAGGAGATTTTTAATATGACAAAATATGGTGTAGTAGTAGGCTCTATTCGTCAAAACTCTTTATCTGAAGGCGTAGCGAAAGCAATCGTTGCAGGTTTACCTGAAGGTTCAGAAGTTAACTTCCTAGAAATCGCAAACTTACCTTTATATAACCAAGACTTAGACGCCAATTCTCCAGCAGAATATGAAGAATTCCGTGCACAAGTTGCTGCTCAAGATGCAATCATCTTTGTAACGCCAGAACACAACCGTAACATTCCAGCCGCTTTGAAAAATGCTTTAGATGTGGCTTCTCGTCCATGGGGTCAAAATGTATGGGCTGGTAAACCTGCATTAGTCGCTTCTCAATCCATTTCTGGTATTGCGGGTACTTTAGCACACCACTCATTACGTCAATCATTAGTATTCTTAGACTTACACACTATGGCGCAACCAGAACTTTACATCAACACATCTGAAACTTCTGACATGGAGACTGGTGAAGTAACTAACGAAGACTCTAAACAATTCTTAGCAAACGCAGGTGCGCAATTCGCTGAATACGCGGCTAAGTTTATTGACTAATTCATCTAAATAGATAAAAGGAAGGGAATTTGATATTTATGTCAGATTCTCTTTTTTGGTGCGCCCGGCATGGGCGCTAACTT
>NZ_KV786984.1:54911-79419 GCF_001806975.1 Aerococcus sp. HMSC10H05 | reverse complement strand
TTAGTCATCAGTCCTATATATTGTAGAGCCAAATAATTTAAAATTAAAAATAATACAAAAGGGTTGAAACCCCTTCCAATGGGCGTTATTGGCAATTTCACCTAAAGGTGTTAAAATAAGGTGATTAATGCTAGCTATTTTCCAAGATTAGATGTTCACAATTAAGGAGCGCAAATTAATGAAAAAAATATTAATTGTTGATGATGAAAAACCAATCTCAGATATTATATCTTTCAATCTAAAAAATGAAGGATATGAAATTGATACCGCCTATGACGGTGAACAAGCTTTAGAAAAATTCGAGTCATTCCAGCCTGACTTAGTAGTACTGGATTTAATGTTACCGAAAATTGACGGTTTAGAGGTGTGTCGGCAAATTCGTAAAGATAGTCAGGTGCCCATTATTATGTTAACTGCTAAAGATAGTGAAATTGATAAAGTATTAGGGCTTGAATTAGGAGCAGACGATTACGTTACTAAACCGTTTTCTAACCGTGAATTAACAGCTCGTGTAAAAGCGAATATCCGTCGTACAGCGGTAGTTGCTGAACCAGTGGCTACTGATGAGGATGCTGCAAAAGACAATATTATTGAAATTGGTGATTTACTTATTCACGAAGATGAGTATATCGCCTCAAAAAATGGGCAAGATGTTGAGTTAACCCATCGTGAGTTTGAGTTACTGCATTATCTTTCTCAACACATTAACCAAGTAATGACTAGAGAACATTTGCTTCAAACGGTATGGGGATATGATTACTTTGGTGACGTTCGAACAGTGGATGTGACGGTAAGACGTTTACGAGAAAAAATTGAAGAAAATCCAAGTCATCCAAAAATTTTAATTACAAGACGAGGCGTTGGTTATTTCCTTAAAATTCCAACCCAAGAATAGAGGTCAGTCATGCCAAGCATAAGGAAGAAAACTGGGATACCTTTTTTCAAATCAATACACTTTAAAATTCCCGTAATTTTTATATTAACGCTATTGATTTCGCTCCAAATTGTCGGAGCGTATTTTATTCGTTCACTAGAAACGGAGATGTTAACTTCGTTTGATGATCAAGTAAATAGTCAGACAACTTTTATCATTGATAATATACAAACGGTGATGGAAGATGAAGATTTGAAGGAGGAGGAAAAAGAATCGCAAGTGAATTCAATCTTGCGACGATTTAATAATGATAGTGTATTAGAAATTCAATTATTCGATAGTAATGGATTTTTACTTGCAACGTCAAATCCTACATCACAAGCGTATATTGGGCAAAGAACTGTGGATGAAGATATTGAAGAAACCTTATACACAGGTATCAGAAGTGAAACTTCTGGTTATGAATCAAATCAAGAAATTCGCATAAAAAAATTTGTGACGCCAATTTTTTCTACGGCTTCTTCTGGCGCCATGATTGGTATTTTAAATGTGACTGCAAATCTAGAGACCATTTATAATCAGATTCAAAATATTACGTTTCTATTCTTAGTTGCATCCGGTATTTCACTTGTCTTTACAACTGGTTTAGCTATATTGATTTCCAGTCAAATCATAAACCCTCTACAAAAAATGCGTGATCAAACGAAACAGATCGCAGAAGGTAATTATTCAACTACATTAGATATCAATTCAGAAGACGAAATTGGGCAATTAGCAGAATCTATTAATTATCTGTCTGTTCGCGTAGGAGATGCTCAAGATTTAACTGAGGCAGAAAGACAACGGTTAGACTCTGTTCTGCGCCATATGACAGATGGGGTTATTGCTACTGATCGACGTGGGAAAATTACGATTATCAACGACCGATCATTGAGTATTTTGAATAAAACGCAAGAAGAAGTCATTGGAGAGTCTATTATTGAAGCACTTGACTTATCCGACCGGTTTTCATTTAGAGAATTATTTGATCAACACGATGCCATTCTACTAAATTATGCAAATGATGAAGGGGAAACGATTATACGTGCAGAATATTCCGTTATTCAACGTGAGTCTGGATTTATTTCGGGACTTGTTTGGGTGTTAACGGATATTACTGAACACGAAAAAATCGAACGTGATCGCAAACAATTCGTATCGAATATATCACATGAATTACGTACGCCTTTAACGAGTGTCCGTTCATATAGTGAGGCATTAGTTGATGGTGCTATTAAAGATGAAAAAGTTGCTGTCGAATTCTTAAATGTTATTCAGACTGAAACAGATCGCATGATTCGCATGATTTCAGATTTATTACACTTATCAAGACTGGATGCAAAACAACAAGTAATCAACCGCGAACTCATTATCTTCAAAGATTTAGTGAACCATATTCTAGACCGCTTTGATATGATGCTTCAATCTGAAGATTATGAAGGCAAAAATTACATTATTAAACGGGAATTAATGGAAGAAGAGGTCTGGGTAGAAATTGACCAAGATAAATTAATCCAAGTTATTGATAATATTATGAACAACGCGATTAAGTATTCACCGGATGGCGGGACAATTTATGTACGCTTAATGTCTACACATAATCAACTTGTTTTAAGTATCCAAGACCAAGGACTAGGAATTCCTCAAGAATCGATTCCACATCTATTTGATCGTTTCTACCGAGTGGATAAAGCTCGGTCACGGGCGCAAGGAGGTAGTGGATTAGGGTTATCTATTGCTAAAGAGGAAATTGAATTACATAATGGAACAATTTGGGTAAATTCTATTGAAAATAAAGGAACTACCTTCTTTATCTCTCTTCCATTTGAAGAGTTTGATAGTGATGATTGGGCAGAGGAGGATGAGTGGGCCGATGAAGAAGAATAAGTGGAATTGGGTCCTTCATGCGATGCTGATCCTACTTGGGCTTGTATCAGTTGCAGCCTCTGTAAGTAATCTATATGGACCTAGTACTTTAAATGCTTGGTTTAGTCAACAAGATCAAGAGCGAAGTGGTGAAACAACTACGGAAATAAATAATATGGCTATTTCTAACGAAACAACCGATAAAAATGCTAAAGAAGCAGTTGAAAATACTGCTTCTCAAACCCTCATATTACACGACGGCGCAGACGAGTATTTAAGCATTAACAATATGTCTGCTATCAAAGAATTAAAGCATGTAGCTGCGGACTTTGATTATGAAAAGAGTGTTGAGGAAGATTCCGTTTATAATATTCGAAATTATGTACAAACACAAGCATATGTCGAAGACAAGTTAATCAATGAAACGCCAATTCATTTATTAATTGCGGATGTCAATAGATTACCACAAGAAGTCCAAGAAATGACGGTTACTTCTTATGTGTATATTCTGGATACTAATGAAGTTTATTTGATGAATGAAAGCACAAATACTGCTTATTCCTTAACGATATTAGATAATATCAATGATGTGATGACGCGTATCGATAATTATTTAGCTTCTTATGAGGACCAAATGTCACCAGTAGAGCCCGTTACATTGGCTAATGGATTAGCTTATGTGACAAAAGAAGCAGAAGAAATTGATCGGTTAACCTATTTACAAGAGCGACAACCGACAAATTATTTCTTGAATCACTTTTTCGAAAGGCCTGAAGAAATTCATGATTATTCAATGAATAATATTTCTCGTTACTATACAGAAGGACGACAGTTAACGATTAATATGGAAACTTTCGAAGTATCCTTATTACAAGAAAATGCTGAAGTTGAGGAAACAACTTTAAATCAACAGATAGAAGTAGCTTCTTTGGCTATGGCAGAAATTCTCGCTGATCAAACCTCATGGTTATATGTAGAATCTAGAGGTGAAGAGAATAAAATGGTGACTTACCGTAAGTACATTAACTCACTTCCTGTATTTGGGAATAACTATGTGTCTAAAACACAGTTTGTTATGGCAGGTAATACAATTCAGAATATTTATATGTCAGCATTAGCTATTCAAACGCAAGTAACAGACTTATCTGAATCATATACTGTGATGAGTGGCGTGGATGCATTAGATTTATTAAATAATGCCGGTTACTCGAATGAAGATATTTCTGAATTAATATTAGGTTATCGTTGGGTACAAAATCCTGAAACGAACCGTTTAGTTGAATTAGTCCCGTCATGGCACGTACAAATTGGCAATAAATGGTTTATGTTGGAAGATTTAATTGATATGGATCAATACCCTTCTCTAAAAACCAGTTATACAGCGTCTGGGGATCCTGTAGATTTATCTGTTTACTTTGAAGATCTTGGACAACAAGTGAGTGAGGAAGAAATAAAAACACAATTAGATGAAAATGTTTCGGAGTCACTTTCTTCAGATGAGGTGGAAACTGAATATTCACAAGCTTTAAATCCACCACTGTCTGATAGTAATGATGATGGGGAGGGGAACTAGAAATGAATTTTAGAAAAGTAGAGATCATTTTTATTCTAGCTTTCCTAATTCTAGATGTGTTTCTTTTAAATATTTTTATCAATAAGTATGTTGGAACACCAAGTCAAGCAATTGAAAATCAGTCGATAGATATTGTAACAGAATTCAAAGCAAAGCATATTCAATACGATGACATTTCAGATGAAATCTTACGGATACCGTTTGTGAGAGCATTGAATATGAGTTTAAATGAGGAAACTGTTTCTGAAATGACTGAAGATACACAAAGTATTGAAGTAAAAACTAACCAAATTCTGGCACAAATCAATACACCTATTCAATTAGAAGGCGTGACTTCCGAGACCCCGTCAGGTGAACTTTCAGATAGTGCCTTATCAAGTTTAAATCAGTTTATTCATAATGAAGTATATCAAGGTAGTCAATATCGCTTTATCAGTTATGATAAGTCAGCTGGTAAAGTTACTTATATGCAAGAAACGGCTTCGGGAGCAGTAATTGCAGATGGAAATGGAGAAATTATTTTTCAAGTGAATGATGATTATGCTGTTTATGCCTATGATCAAACGATTACTGGAGAAACTGCAACTCAAGGTGTAGAACGTACTGTAATTAGTGAAAAACAAGCTTTAGAGAATGCCTTTTTGAATAATAGTATTCCAGATGAGTCTATTATTCTGCGTTCATTTTTGGCTTACCGTGAAACCTTAGTGCTTGATGAAATAACCCTTTACCATCCTGTGTGGACTTTGATGATTCTAACAAACGAAGGTACCACTCAACGTGTATTTGTAGATGGTATTAATGGGGCGATTTTGACCCCGTAATTGGAAAGAGGACGATTAATGTTTCAAAATTATCAAGAAAACGCCAGTAAATATTGGCAATATTTCATTGTTATTATAGCTAGTTTAATAGCAGTATTTATTTTATCGGGGCAAGTGAATGATGTACAAGCTGATGTAACAGTAAATGATTATTCATCCACAATAAATGTTCAAGCAGACGGTGTCATGCAACAAGAGGAAACGATTGGATTTAATATCAAGGGGACGGTTGAGGAATTTAACCACCGAATTGCGCTTACAGATATGAGTAAATTAGCAAGTCTATCAGTCGATATGAAGAGTGTGAGTGCTGATGCCTATTTCACCTTTGTTCAAAGTGACTCTAAAGAAGTGGGCACTTATACTGTTTCAAATAAAGAAAATCAAGCAGTGGACATCCAAATTTTTAATACTGTAACCGATGCACCGCATGTGACAAGAGTGGCAACGGAGATTACTGATGCGTGGACAAATTATTCTGAGTGGTCAATCTTAAAAAGTAGCTTCTTAGCGCTACCTTATGATGTTGATCATGTAACGATGACGGTGAATTTTCCTCAAGCTGTACCTGAAGACCAAAGCGATGTCATTATTTCAGGACCTGGTAAAACAAACATGCAGTGGGCGAACGATAGAAAATCATTTACATTAACAGTGGATGATTTGAAAGCTGATGAAACAGTAACTATTCAAATGTACATGCCTGTTTCAATACTAATGAATAACCAAAAAGTTGGGGCTGATTCTGAAGGGAAATCTACTATTGAGGCGATGCAAGCAAGCCAAGAAGCAGTGATCAGTTTACAAAAACGTCAAAAGCTGCAAATTTGGGCTGTATCAGCTAGTTTATTTGTACTTATCTTTATTTATACAATTTATTTATATGTAAAAAAACGTCAAATTGTGATTGCAGTACCACTTAAGAAAGGTTTTGTTGCGAGTAAGCCAAATGGATACGGACCACAAACAGTTGCCAGATTAATGGGTAAACACTATACGGATAATCAAAAAATCGTATTATTAGTGTTAGCATTAATTGAAGCAAAGGTATTGGCTGCTCACTTTGAAGTGAATAAACGAGGTCAGTTAGCGGATATTCAAGTTTCTATCATAGGGCAGGAAGTGCATGGACCGGCTGAACAATTACTATTAACAGCAATCAAAGATAAGCAATCGTCAGTCCAAGATGTCGTATCTTTAAATGAATTAATATTTAATCAATCAACTAGAAAAGTAGCGATGTTGTCTCGCTTTGGGCGTAAATTAGTTCGTAAGATTGATCAAAGTGCTAAACAACCATTAACCAAAGATGGTGTTTATAGTAAAATGAATCAAGTATATATGGTTATTCTTACCCTTTATATGGTAGCATGGTTATTTGGAACAGGATTCGTCATTTATTGGCAATTGCAACTGCAAGAATTTAACATGTGGGCATCGCTATTATTAGTAGCTAGCGTAGCTTTGGTGGCTCTTTTACAAAGAAATGTCTTACCAATGCGTAGTGAAAAAGGTGTATCTTTATTCAAGCAGTGGCAAGGCTATTTAAAAGGAATCTTTAGCCAAGTCAGCAATCCAGATGCTTGGACTCAACACTCAAAAGAATGGTTGGACCAACAATACTTGTATGCATGGGTAGCAGGTAGCAATGTCAAATTAGCTAAAGCTCTTGACCATCAAACACAAATCGTTCGTTTACCATTATTAGGGTCGGCGCAAGCGATTGATCACTTACAATTATCCAAATTGAAGTGGCAACCACAAGCTAAAGAAGTTTTGGATGACGAAATAGTTGAATAGAAATAAAACAGTATTTTAATCTAGAAGGAGGCAATCATGGAGACTGCAGATAATGATTTCACAATGCGTGTTTCCATGCTCGGCAGTAGCTCTAGTGGAAACGCTACTTATATAGAAACCCCTAAACGAAAAATTTTAGTAGATGCAGGATTTAGTGGGAAAAAGATAAAAGAATTGTTAGCCGGCATAAATCGTGATATCAATGAGATTGATAGTTTATTTATTACACATGAACACTCAGACCATATTAAGGGGATGGGTGTTCTAGCGCGTAAGTATGATTTAAATGTCTACGCTAATGAGGCGACATGGCAAGCAATTGGTAGTAAAGTTGGGGTTATTCCCGTAGAAAAACAACATGTCATGGAACAAGGTGATATACTTACTTTAGGGGATGTAGATATTATATCGTACGGTGTGAGCCATGATGCTGCTGAACCGCAATTTTATGCCTTTCAAAAGGATAACCGCCAGTTTACGATTTTAACGGATACAGGTTACGTGAGTGATCGATTGGTAGGATTATTAAAGAATTCAGATGGTTATCTGATTGAATCAAATCATGACTTAGATATGTTACGTATGGGGGCTTACCCTTGGTCATTAAAACAACGTATCCTTGGTGATGAAGGACATTTATCTAATGATGCTGGTGCACAAGCGATGATTGATATGGTTGGAGATAGAACAAAACGTATTTATCTTGGTCACCTATCAAAAGAAAATAATCTGAAAACTATTGCCCACCAAACTTGCGTATCCAAGATGATGCAGGCAGATATGGGGGTAAATGATCAGTTTGAGGTATATGATACTGATCCTGACAAGCCAACTAGCTTGTATACACTATAAATTTTTATAAATATTTAGCATTTTATCTGTAAAAAGTCATAAACAATTCAAATATTCTGATTATACTCAAGGTATTAAGAGTCTAAAATATAAATCAAGGGAGATGAGCAAATGTCTCAGTCAAATGATCCAAATAACTTAAAAGACCAGTCATCAGTGGACAACCATGATGAACCAATTAAAAATCCAAATGAACCACATAGACCTGAAAAGAAGGCGCATAAATTAACGGCCTTGCAATCAGGTTTAATAGGGGGCGCAGTTGCTGCTGTATTAATTTCTGGTGTGGGCTATGCTGTGACTTCTGCCAACGATACAGAAGATCAGATTTCAACAGAAGAAGTGCAATCAATTGTAGATGAGGCAGTTTCTAGTGCACAAGCAGCCAATACAACATCTTCTGTTCAATCGACTTCACTTGATGTAACTACAGACGTTTCTGAAACAGTAGCGAATGTACAAGATTCAGTGGTCTCTGTTGTCAACATGACAGAATCCGTTTCTACATATGACCTATTTGGCTTTACTTCACCAACCCAAGAATCGTCTGCAACGGATGCTACAGAGCTAGAAACGTCTTCAGAGGGATCTGGTGTTGTCTATAAAGTTGATGGTGATTCTGCTTACGTTGTCACCAATAATCATGTGATTGATGGTGCGGATGCAATCAACATTATTATGTCAGATGGCACCCAAGTTGAGGCTGAAGTGGTCGGTTCTGACCCTTGGACAGACTTAGCGGTATTAAAAATTTCTTCAGACGTAGTGACTACTGTTGCAGAATTTGGCGACTCTGAAAGCCTAAAGGTAGGGGAACCTGCTATTGCAATCGGCTCGCCATTAGGTTCTGAATACGCAACAACTGTGACACAAGGAATTATCTCAGGTTTAGACCGTTCGGTACCTGTTGATATAGATGGTGATGGCACATCTGACTGGGTTGCAAATGTGCTTCAAACGGATGCTGCTATTAATCCAGGTAACTCTGGTGGTGCATTGTTAAATGCAGCTGGACAAGTTATTGGGATTAACTCGATGAAAGTTTCTAGTGATCAAGTAGAAGGTATGGGCTTTGCCATCCCAGCAGCTGAGGTGCAAACAATCATTAGTGAACTTGAAGCCAATGGTGAAATTGTTCGTCCGGAATTAGGTGTATCTATGGTTGACCTTAACCGAGTATCACTAGATTATCAATCACAAAAGTTACAATTACCTGATGATGTTGATGGTGGTGTGTATGTTGCAGAAGTATCAACAGGATCGGCGGCGGAAGCAGCTGGCCTACAAGCTGACGATGTCATTGTAGAATTTTCGGGAGAACCTGTGACAGATTCAGCATCATTACGTCAAGCCTTGTACCAACAAAAATCGGACGCAAGTGTAGAAGTTTCCTTCTACCGCAATGGTGAATTAAAAACAGCGACTGTACAGTTACAACCACAAGACAAGGGGTCCGCAGCGTAATGGAGAGAATCTATTCTTCAATTAAGCAGAATCTTAAATAATATCAATAAAGCTCAACCATTATTGAATGTCGGTTGAGCTTTTTTCGAAGGTATCACTTGAATCAAGTGGAAAGGACCATTTAATTTTTCGAGGGGGGCAAGCTTGGCGCTTTGTCAACTTATCCCCAATCTTTATCCACATATATGTGGATAAAATGGTGCATATGTGTATAAAAAGTTGAAACCAGTTAAAACATTGTGATATAAGCTTTGTGAATTGTGAAACTTTCTGTGGATAGTGGGGATAAGTGTGGGGATAGGTTGTATTTAATTGAAAAATGCCGATAAATCAGTGCTAATGCTTGTTGAAAATGTGGATAGTTATCAATATTAGATCAATGAATGATGGAAAAAGAAGATGAGACAAAAGTCGCTTACAATTACCGTACTGGACTAACATGCGACTATAACGAAATGTTATGGGCGCATTTTGGGAAGTATCAGGCAATGCTGACTTTTGAAACCCGATTATAAATGCGCTTATATAGCAAAAAGAGGCTGAGATACATTTGTCTCAACCTCATTGCTGCATAAGGACTATTAACGAATTTCATGTAAGTAATCAGCTTTTTCAAATTTGTCAGTGTTCGCAATAGCAACATAAATGTCATCAGCTTGGATGATATAGTCAGCCGGGAAGGTCGTGGTTAATGCTTCGCGACGACGTTTGCGGATGCCAATGATATTGATGTCGTAGCGTTGCCGTGTATTTAATGAAGTGAGTGATTTACCCACCCATTCTTCTGGTGCACGGAATTCTACTAAAGATGTGTTGTCATCTAGGTTAATAATTTCTTCAATGGTATTATGAATCATACGGCGCGCAATTTGTACACCAGATTCTTTTTCTGGTTGTACAAGTGTATTTACGCCTAATGCTTCTAAAACCTTACGATTTGTTTTATTTTTAACTTTACAGATGATATTGTTGATCCCTAATTCTTTTGCATTAATCACACCTAATACTGAAGCTTCAAGATTGGTACCTGTAGAAATCACAATCGCATCACATTGGGCAAAACCAAGGTTACGCATATAATCTATATCAGTGAAGTCTCCAACTGAACCAACTGTTAAGTAACCATCTAAACGGTCAACATTTTTTTCATCTAGGTCACAGGCAATGATTTCAACACCGCTTTCAGATAATTCTTTAGCGATTGTAGAACCAAAAATACCTAAACCTAAAATACCTACTAAATTTATTTTTCCCATTTGATAACACCTATCCTATTAAAATATTTGTGCTTGTGTATTTAATATCACGATTTTTATCTTGTTTACTTGGTAATAAAGAAAGGAACATCGTCATTGGACCAATCCGCCCCATAAACATTAAGGCCATTAAAATGATTTGACTAGCCAGTGAAAGCGTAGGGGTTAAATTAGCTGTCACCCCAACGGTTGCAAAAGCGGAAATAGATTCAAATAGAATATATAAGAAATCGACTTTTGGATCAAAAGTTAAGATTAAACCAGAACTGATAATCAATATAGTAGTATATAGTAAGAAAATCACGAAAGCTTGACGTAACAGTTTTGCCGGAATTGTATGTTTGTCAAAGTTGATATATTCTTTTTGTCTAATTTCTGCAATAGCTAACATTAGTACTAAAGCAAATGTGGTTGTTTTTAAACCACCGGCGGTACCACCAGGACTACCACCAATAAACATGGTGACAACGAAGATCAATATACTCACAGGGTGAGCTAAAGTATAATCAATAGAAGCGAATCCAGCGGTACGCATCGTAACCGTTTGGAAAACAGCAGTCATGACCTTGTTACCAATACTCATCTCTCCAATTGTGCCGGTATTGTGCCACTCGAAGGCTAGGAATAACAAAGTCCCAAGCGTAATAATTAGGAATGTCATTTTTAATGCCAATTTAGTATGTGGCTGTAAATGACGAATTGCATTTTTTAAGGCAAATTTAGGTCTAGATCGGTCAAAGTTTTTAAATTGATTGGTGACATCAAACCATACTGAGAAACCAATACCACCTAAAATAATTAAAGCAATAATACACCAGTTAATTACGGGCTGTGTTTGTAAGGCGATCATTGACGAATTGCTAAGTGGGTCAAACCCAGCGTTACAAAAAGCAGATACCGCCATAAAAATACTTAGAAAAGTACCGTGACCTATCCCATATTCAGGAATAAAATAAGTCGCAAAGACTAAAGCACCAATACCTTCAATAATAAAAGTATATCGGAAAATTTTACCCAGCCAATTGGAAATATCATTAAGAGAACTGTTGTTTAAAGCACCGGAAACGGCAACTTGGTCACGCATACGGACATTTTGGCCAATTCTAAAATAAATGAGCGAAATGAATGTCATCAAACCTAAACCACCAATTTGGATGAGTAGCATCATCACAATTTGTCCCAATATATTATAGGTATCAAAAATGGATTCAACCCATAAACCTGTCACACAGACAGCAGAAACAGCAATAAATAGATGGTCAAAGTATGTGGCATCTGATGTGGGCACTTGGCTGATTGGTAGACTCAGTAGTAGCGAACCCACAAAGATGACGACAGCAAAAGATAAAGCAATTTTTTTAGCGCTAGATAATTGACTTACTGGTTTTATAAAAAAGCGCAGCGCACGATGAATTAAATTCAATTTAATAGCCTCCCTTAAAGCTTGAAGCTTTTAAGAAATTTAAAGATTCATTTTTCAAATACGATTAATTATAAACACTTTAGCAGAAAAATCTAGTAGAATAAGAAATAAAAAAGTGAATAACGTAATATTTGCATGATAGGAGTTATTTTTGCATGTTAATTAAAATTATCTCAGTTGGTAAATTGAAAGAAAAGTACCTAAAACAAGGGATTGAAGAGTATAGTAAGCGCCTTTTTCGCTATACCAAGTTTGAAATTATTGAAGTGAAGGATGAACCAACAAAAGAAAATGCTAGTGAAACGGAAGATGAAATGGTAAAGAATGCGGAAGGCGAACGTATTTTGAGTAAAATAAAACCTGATGATTATGTTTATCTACTAGCGATTAACGGGCAAATGCTATCTTCACCAGAATTAGCAAAATCAATGCAAAGTCAAATGACTCGAGGGAAATCAACTTTAGTTTTTGTAATTGGCGGATCCTTAGGTACAAGTGAAGCCGTCAATAAACGAGCGAATCAAGCGATTTCTTTCGGTAAGATGACCTTACCCCATCAATTGATGCGCCTGGTCTTAACAGAACAAATTTACCGGGCTTTTAGAATACAACATAACGAACCTTATCATAAATAAAACCTGTTTTGGTAGGATAAATAGCTATGAGTATGCATGATATGTTAAGATGCAAGAGAAAGACCACTTTTCATATGGATGAAGTGAAGTACATAAGGCGTAGAGAGGAGTTTACCTATGAATATTTTCCCAATACATGCATTAGCAGATAATTATATTTGGATGATTGAAGATACAGACAGTCTTGTGATTGTGGATCCAGGTGAAGCAGCGGACGTTTTAGCTTACATAGAAGTAGAAAGACCAAGCCAAATGGCTATTTTATTAACACATAAACATGACGATCATATTGGTGGTGTAGCGGAAATTATCCAGGCCTACCCAGAAACTAAAATTTATGGACCAAGTGAGGTACCGGGTTTTGACGATATGATTATTCTAGAAGATGGTAGCCAGATAGATATTTTAGGCCATACGGTAACGGCCTTACTTGCAGCGGGGCATACGGCTGGTCACTTAGCCTATATTGTCGATAATCAATTTCTATTTGCCGGTGATGCAATGTTTTCAGCCGGATGTGGTCGAGTATTCACGGGTGACTACCAAGCAGCATTTGAAGCCTTAGAAACATTTAGTCATTTAGATGATGATATTGCTGTCTTTTCAGGACATGAGTATACCTTAACGAATTTAAAATTTGCACATACAGTTTTCCCTGAAAATAAGGTCATTTCTGAAGCTTTAGGGCAAGTAGAAATTTTAAATGACGCCAACCACCCAACCTATCCTTCGACTATTGGTAGAGAAAAAATCATCAATATTTTTATGCAAGCAGAAGACGTGACCACTTTTAAGGCGTTAAGAGATCAACGTGATCAATTTTAAAATATGCATCCATCATAAGATATTAAAGTAGAGGAGTAGTGGATAGATCACTATTCCTTTTTTAGTTTCAAAGCAAATATGTATTTGAATCGACTGTAAATACATATTTGTATCGATTTGTGATTTTTTTAGTTAATAGGATAATGAGACCGCAATAATTAAAAATGAAAACATTTAATATAAATGGTTCCATATCAAGCTTTGGATCACTTTTTCTCTAATATTTATCTAAAGATATGTACGGGCATTGATAAAGTCATTAGCTTTAAGTGCAAGTAAAATTGACTTATAGCTTCCAAAAGGGCGATAATATAGGTGCATAAACGCTTACATTATTAACAAGGGGAGGAAATTTGTATGTGGACATTTATATTGGGTGTTATCGCTTTAATTGTCGGTTACTTCACCTATGGCCGCTATATCGATAAAAATTTTGAGCCAAGTCCAGAACGGACGACGCCAGCGGAAGTTTTACAGGATGGTATGGACTTTGTGCCTATGCCAAGATGGAAAAACGCTATTATTGAATTATTAAATATCGCTGGTACAGGCCCCGTATTTGGTCCAATCATGGGTGCTTTATATGGGCCGGTCGCTTATTTATGGATTGTTCTTGGCTGTATTTTTGCTGGTGCAGTACATGATTATATGTTAGGGATGGTATCTCTTAGAAATAATGGGGCACAATTACCAGCATTAGCAGGTAAATATATCAATAAAGGTACGATGCATGTCGTAAACTTATTTGCTTGTTTACTATTATTATTAGTAGGTACTGTATTTGTTTCATCACCAGCAGCGCTTATTCAAAGCTTATTGCCGGGTAATGTTGCTTTAATTATTATTATCATTGCTATTTTTATATACTACATCATTTCAACTGTTTTACCTATCGACAAAGCAATGGGGAAAGTTTATCCGTGGTTTGGTGCAGTATTAATTATTTCAACAGTAGCGATTGGTTTAACATTAATCTTTGGAGATCACTCAATGGTTGAGTTGTCTTCAGCTACTATGGCTAACTTCCATCCGAAAGGGTTGGCTATCTTCCCAGGTATCTTCTTCACTATTTCTTGTGGTGCGATGTCAGGATTCCATGCGACTCAAGCACCAATGGTATCTCGTACAATGGAAAATGAACGTGAAGGACGTTTCACATTCTACGGTATGATGATTGCTGAAGGGGTTATCGCGATGATTTGGGTAGCTGCTTCATTAGCGCTATTCGACGGAGAAACTTTATCAGGTATGATCGATGCCGGAACAGCTTCAGCAGTTGTTAATGCTGTGTCATTAGAACTGTTAGGACCAGTATTTGGGACTTTAGCGATTATTGGAGTTATCGTACTGCCGTTATCATCTGGTTTATCTGCTTTCCGTTCATTACGTATTATCATTGCAGACTATGTTCATATGAAACAAGATACACTACCAAAGGTAATGACAATCACTATTCCAATTTACGTGATTTCATTCTTCTTAACTTTCGTGGACTTTAATATCTTGTGGCGTTACTTTAACTGGGCCAACCAAGTTACAGCGGTATTAGCTTTATTGGTAACCACACGTTACTTATTCTTAAAAGGTAGAAATTACTTCGTCACACTAATACCAGGTGTCTTTATGTTATACGCCGTTATCGTTTACTTATTAAGTGAACCAATTGGCTTTAACTTAGGGCTAAGTAACTTGTCCTACTGGGGCGGGGCAGCCATTACACTGATCTTACTTGCAGTATATTGGATCCAAGGTGTTAAGCAGAAAGAAGCCCTTGACCCAAGTTCAAAACTGATTAATGACCAATTACAAATTCACCAATTATATCCTGAATTGGTTGAAAAAAGTAGCTAATAGGCTAATTTCAACGGTGACAAATTGACACATAAAAATGAAACGCTGTCAATGAGCCTAATAAAGCCGAGCAATCTGTATAGGGTATCCTATATAGATTGCTCGGCTTTTTATATGTATCCATTTACTTTGATATCAAAGTATATTGAGAAAACATGTTGTAGCATTTACAGTGGTAAAGTATGATCGCTATTTAAAGCATACTAACTACCCAGCATAAAACCTATCATATAAGCGATTAATGCAGCTGCACCGCCTACTAATAACATTTCCATACCAGTCCGGACCCAGTTTGTTAAAGTTAACTTTGATTTGATTGCGCCTAAAATAAATAGCGTAAGTCCAGTTAAAACACCTGCAACGACAAAAGTATTTTCCATCAGAAATGGTGAAAATGAAGCAAAGACATAGGCAATTAAGGGAATAAACCCATACACAATAAATGAGCAGAAGGTAATTAAAGCATTATAGATAGGATGTGCTTCTGTTTCTGCAGTACCAAAGATCATGTTTATACGTTCTTCTTTGATGACTTCTGGATATTTAGCTAACGTTTCTGAAATAAGTGAAGCATCTGTTTCTGTAAGACCTTTATCTATATAATATTTTTTAAAATCGTTTAGCTCAGATTGAAAATCATATTTGAAATTAGATTGGTGTTGTTCAATCTCTTTCATAATAAATTCATTTTCTGACTTAGAAGATAAGTAATCACCAACAGCCATTGAAAGACCATCCGCTAATAAATTCGAGAAGCCTAAAACGATAACGATCTGAAAGTCTAAAGACCCACCAGTCACGCCGGCAACTACTGCAAAAGTTGTGATAATGCCATCTAAACCACCATAGACCATACTTTTCACATAATCCCTGTTCATACGAAAATTGAATGGATTCGCTTTGACCATTACAATCCCTCCCTTGTATAGCTATTATAGGCTTTAGGGAAGCTTTTAGTCTATATCATATGGTGTAAGCATAGCAATCACTTCATAAAAAAGACTCCAAGACTACTTTTTGTTGATAAAAAATAGTTTTGGAGACAATATAGTTTTCTTATGTGGGCTATTCGTTATTGTTTTCTTTGTTATTTGAGAAGTGAGTACCAAAGATGTTATCAATAATGGATAAGATACGGTCCCAAATACCTACAGCATCTTCTTGTAATTGGTCAGTATCTGCATTTTCAATTGCTGAAGAAGCAGAAGCAGCCACATTACTTGCTGCATCAGACAATGAGCTTGCTAGGTTAGATAATTGTGTCTTTTGTTCTTCACTTAACTCTAGATTAGAGAAGTTTTTCATTTGATCAATAATCGCTTGGATATTATCTTGAGAAATAACACCGTCCAAGTTATAGTTATTCACCACATTATTCACGATAACGGTAATTTCATCAACAGAAATTGAGCCACCATTTTGTTCTTTCAGATCTGCAACTTGTGCTTTTATGTCAGCAATCGCCGCATTCATGTCACTATCAGAATAGCCCTTATTATCTGCATTTTCTTGGGTAATAGAGGAAGTAACGGCTAACTCATCTTGTGCTACCTGGCGTGCGTTATCATCTAAAGCATAACCAGCATCTTCAAAGGCTTTATATACACCTGCTAAGGCACCTGAACCATCTACTTTAACAGCAGAAGCTACTTTGATGTCTACATCCACTGCACCAGCAGTAATCGCTGCATTTTCGTATTGCGCTTCAGTAATATCTGTAATAGTATCTGGTGTCTCAATCTCGACAGATACACCACCATTATTATCAGCCGGTGTAATGTATGCTGAAGAATAGACTTGATTATATGGGTAACTATCTTGTAATAAATTGTTTAATTCATCAACGGCTACCTCAATCTCAGTTGCACCATCTTCAACACCTAATAATTCTTTTGTTTCTGTATATTGACTATTATTTAAAGTTTCACCATAAGTGAACATCGGATCAATAGCCACTTTATCTGCTAATTTATTCGGTGCAGCTATGGCAAGACCTAAAGCTAAAAGACCACTCGTAAATAAAATTCGTTTTGTAAACTTTTCCATTGTAAATTCCTCCTACAGACTGATTAAAACCATGAAGGTCGTAGTTGTCGGTGACTTCATTGTATCATTTTATAATAGAAAGGGTTTTAGAAAACAGTTAATAAGGATATAAAAATTGTTTAAGACCGTGAGTGTAGCAGTTTAGCGAATACGGTATGAAGATGTCTTTATTGGTTATGAACGGTTCCTCATAACTGTTGTACCAAGTAAACATACACATATAAATGACAAATACAAATCAAAATTTTTTATTAAAAATATTCAAATTAAGTGACAAATTTTAAGTTTAAAAGTATGCTTAAAACTACACTGATGTCGCTTTGGAGGGATAAAAATGAACATCGAGCAGAAAAAAGAAATGTTAGCTATCTTAGCCCAGGATGCGCGTTTAGCACCTAAGACGATTGCGAATATGATTGAAGCTAGCGAAGAAGAAGTAGTCGCACAAATTGCGGCTTATGAAAAAGAAAATGTGATCGCTGGTTATCATACAATGATTAACTGGGATGTTGCGGATGATAATTTGTTATCAGCAATGGTAGAAGTAAATGTAGACTTACACCATGGTGTATCTTATCAAGATATTGCAGAAACGATTTACCAATATGACCAAGTAGAATCTCTATATTTGATGTCGGGGACCTATGATTTCCTATTATTAACGAAACGGTTAACGATGGTAGATATCTCAAAATTTATCTCAAAATTAGCTGCAATTGACGAAGTGAGCGCAACCACAACCCATATTGTCATGAACCGCTATAAAGAACAAGGGGTTGTTTATAAGGAGATCAAAGAAGATGGCGGACGAATGGTGATCTCACAATGACAAAATCTCAAAATAAAACCGTAATTGATATGGCCCCCTCTGGTATCCGACGTTTTTTCGACATTGCCAATGAAATCGAAGATGTGATTTCGCTTGGTGTAGGGGAACCTGACTTTCCAACACCTTGGTCAATTCGTGAAGAAGCAATTAGAGCCATCAGAAGAGGTAAAACTTACTATACGGCTAATGCAGGTTTAATTGAATTACGTCGAGCAATTTCAACATATTTAGACCGTAAGTATGATTTGAAATACGATCCTGATAATGAAGTAATTGTCACTGTAGGAGGATCTGAAGCGATTGACTTAGCTTGTCGTGCTTTAATTAACCCAGGTGATGAAGTTTTGTGTATGGATCCCTCATATGTATCTTACGCACCATCTGTAGCGCTTGCTGGTGGGATTCCAGTTCCAATTAAGCTACCTAGCGAACATGACTTTATTTTACAAACGGAAAATATTGAAGCGCATATTACTGATAAGACAAAGGCTATCATCTTAAATTATCCAAATAACCCAACAGGTGCAGCGGCAACCAGAGAAGAATTGGAAAAATTAGCTGATGTCATCAAAAAATATGATTTATATGTCTTAACTGATGAAATTTATTCTGAAATCTGGTATGCCAAAGATAAATATACTTCCATCGCATCATTTGAAGACATGAAAGAGCGAACAATCTATATTAATGGATTTGCTAAGGCTTTTTCAATGACAGGTTGGCGAATCGGTTACCTATGTGGCCCAGAACTATTAATATCACAAATGTTGAAAATCCATCAATTCACCATTATGGCAGCACCAACAGTGTCACAATATGCATCAGTGGTTGCTTTGGAAGAATGTGACGATGATGTGGAAGCGATGCGCAAAGACTATCTAAAAAGACGTAACTTCTTGATGGGACGATTCCGTGATATGGGTTTACCTTGCTTTGTACCGCGAGGGGCATTTTATACTTTCCCAGATATTCGTGAGTTCGGTATGACGAGTGAGGCGTTTGCATTAGCTTTATTGGATGCGAAGAAATTGGCCGTTGTACCAGGTTCTGCATTCGGTGAAGGTGGCGAAGGATTCCTACGTATCTCTTATGCTTATTCAATTAAAGAACTAACGATTGCAATGGATAAAATAGAAGAATTTATCACAGACTTAAGGAATAAAGCATCTTAGGAAAGATAATGTTGAACATCAGATAGCCTGTTTGCATACAGCGGTTATTCAAAAATAATAGAAATGAAAAATCTCGATACCAAACGATATCGAGATTTTTTAATGACTATTTATAATCCACACCTCTTGTATAGGCGTTAGAGGCGTCCCATAACAAGTATTCATTTGTGCCACTTTCAATTACAGCGTCAATTTGTTCTTGTACTTCAGCAGTGCCGTACTCGGTATAAGTACCATCCGCTAAATAAGAAGCGGTGAAGTCTTGTAACCATGGTCTAGAAACCGGTGCATCATCTAGTTCAGCGTTTAAAGCATTTTCTTTTTCCATGTAGGCTTGAACGACCTCATACGGATATAAATCAGGATAATCTAAACCAAAATAGCCTGGTCCCCAGTGAGAAGGGTAAATCATTGATGAAATTACATCGACATTTTCTGCCATCATATTATAGTTTTGCCCGATACCAGGTGTAGCGACAACATCAGTAACATAACCAAAAATATCTGCAGAAACATTCACATCATATGGTTTAAGCTCTTCGCGAGCATACGCAAGGAAGTCAGCAATGACCATTTGACGTGCCTCAGTTGAAGCTTTACCATATTCAGCGTAGTCGCCCATGTCATAAGTCAATGTTTCACCAAAGGTCTCAAAACCTTCAGGAAAACGAACATAGTCAAATTGGATATCTTTATATCCAGCACGTGCAGCTGATTTAGCTACTTCAACTAAGTATGCCCAGTTATCTTTATTGTATGGATTTAAGAAGGCATCACCACCGTCATTCGTCCAAACTTCACCAGATTCTGTGAGGAAGGTACGAGAGGAATCGGCGGTCGCTAAGTTTGTGTCTTTGAATGTCGTGATACGTGCAATTGGATAAATTTGTTTATCTTCAAAAGTTTGCATCATACGCTCGTTATCGATCGCATTTGTCTCATTGTTACTTAAGACATCACTTTCTGAAGGTAAGTCCATTGTGATATTACCATAATCATCCTTTACATCTAAAACGACTGAATTTAAGTTGGTTTCATCAATTAAGGCGATATTTTCTTGGAGTAACTCTGGATTAGTGGCACCGTCTGCTGATAGATAGATCCCTTTTACCCCATCTTCTGGATAAGCGATATGATAACCCGAATCATAGCTGAACTTTGAAGGTAAGTTTTTGGGTTGGTCTAATAGGGCAGTCTTATCAGTAGCAATTTTTTGATCTTGAGTATTATTGTCCTCACTACTTGTTGCACTTTCTTCAGTACTTTCGTTACTTGTAGTTTGGGCTTGCTGATTTTCATCAGCTAAACCAAACCATTCAGTTCTGATGCCAAAAATTAAGGCTAAACCTAATACAATGGCTGTCAGTAATCCTAAGACTAGTTTCCAATTGAATTTAGGTTCTTCATTTTTCGGGTCTAAAGTTGAGTGATTATTTGAATTTGATTGTTGATCATTCAAGGTTTTGGCCTCCGTTCTATTAAATGTTATTGTGCTTGATTTGTTTGCTCAGCTAAGCTTGTTAAGTCAGGCAAAATATCACTCAACGCAGCTTGAGATTGCTCAAATTGGCTATTTATTTCACCCAAACCTTTAGAAAAAGAATCTAAGTCGCTATCTTCAGCCGCTAAAGAGTTGTAGTAATTATCTTCTAGTTCTAAAACTTTTTGATAATGTTCAATATAAGCACCCATTTGACTGTTAACATTTGAAGCTAATTGACGTGATTGGTCGAAGTTTGCGAAATCTTCTGCACCAGTAAAATCAGTTTCATCAAATCCATTGAGACGTTCAACTTGTTTTTGGAAATCTTCAAAAATTGAAGATAATTCTTCAAAATCATCTTGTCGGGTTTGTAGGTTTTCTCGAGTAGCACCAGTTCCAGAATCAGTTAAATTAGCTAAACTTTCATCAGCCGCTAAATCTGTTTCAAAAGCCTCTTGTAATGTATCTTCTTGTGTTTGAATAGCTGATAATTGAGTCATCATAGATTGTGCATCAGTCGCAGATTTTGAAACTACTTGGTCAGGTGAAGCTGTACAAGCTGATAAAGCCCCAATACTTACAGTAACAATTGCAAGAATGGATAATTTCTTCAATACCATTATCTATCTCCTTATTCTATTTTTTTTAATACTAACGGTTGATGGACACTGAATATAGCATCCCAAGAATAATTAATAAAGTATAACGTATCTTTAATGATACGAGACTAGCCTAGATTTCTCAAGAAATTAATCTAATTTTTAGTATATACTCACACACTTGCTAAAATTTAGTTTTCATAAATTAAGACTTTAGTCTCTATTTTAAGTATAAGGTTTAGATATAATATAATGTTAGAAAGAGTGAAAATGTTATGGACAAATAATCAAGGGGGAGTATACGATCATGAGCAAGAAAGACCAGCAGCGACTTTGGCGATTAGGCCTCGCAGCAGCTGCAACAGGTGTAGGCTATATTTATCACGCTATGAGTCAAGAACGTTCGGTGCGGAGTAAAGTGATTCAAGATGGTATGCGCATTAAGCGAGAAGCTGAGCGATTCACGCCTAAAAATAGGAAACAGCAAGCAACAGCAGATTTAGCTAAGCGAAGTATCAACCACGAAAACTTATTCTTCATCACACGAGATCATTCTTCAAAAATCCATCGTGGACAACAGGGGGTCATGATTGACATGACTAAAGAAAATACGGCTCCAGACCCACAAGCTAGTGATAAAGACCAACCCTGGATAATTTATTTTCATGGTGGTAGTGGCATCCATACACTACAAGAGCGTGAGTGGTATTTTGTCCAAAAAATAAACCAAGAATTTCAAGATGAGGCTAACGTATCTATTCCATTACTCCGTTCATTTGCCAACTATGATTTAGCGAGTGAAGCTGGACGGATTACTATGTTGATAGAAGAGCTTGCTAAAAAAATGGGACGGTCCCTTCAAAACGTTTACTTTTTAGCGTCAGATACAGGCGCAATACCAGCATTGTTAGTTGCTGATCGAATGGATCAAATAGGGTATCCGATAAAACGGGTTATGTTATTATCTCCTTGGTTAAACACTACTTTTGAAGATGTCCATATTCATCCAGATGATGTACAATTTGATGCTACAAAGGTAAATGCATTAAAAACAATTTGGCAGGAAAGAAACCCCGCTTTAAATTATGCTAAGATGCCGATAGAACCGTTACCAATAGTGGATTTTATTAATGGTTCGGATGATAGTCATGCTTATGATGGTAAGTGGCTACACCGCCGGTTACGTGCACACAACCATGAGAGTAACTACTATCAGTTTGATTATATGCATCATGAATTTTATTTGAATAACATACCAGAGCGTCAGGAAGTTATCGATATCATCTATCAACAAATAATGAATCCATAGCTTAGCATCTGCATTGGTTAAGGTGCGCTAAGCTGTTATAATATTAGAAAAGGAGTGATTTGATGTATTTTCCCATGATGTTTGACTGGACTTATATTCTCATTATTATTGGTGCTGTGATTGCGTCAATCGCAAGTGCTAACGTCAACCGGACATTTAATAAATATAGTAAATACACCACTGAAAAAGGGATGACAGGAACTCAAGTTGCTGAATACATCCTACAATATTCAGGGATTACTAACGTACGTGTTGAACGTATTTCTGGTAACTTAACTGACCATTATGATCCTAGTAATAAAGTATTACGTCTTTCGGATGCTACAGCGAATTCAACATCTATCGCAGCGATTGGCGTTGCTGCCCATGAATGTGGCCATGCTGTCCAAGATGCCAAAGGGTACTTTATGATGACATTACGTCAAAAAATTGTACCCGTAGTGAATATTGGTTCTACACTATCTTGGCCAATTTTAATTCTTGGTGCAATTGCTGGTTTTAACCAAACCCTTATCAATATTGGTATTATGTTGTTCTCACTAACCTTACTATTCCAATTAGTGACCTTACCAGTAGAGTTTGATGCATCGAAACGGGCTTTACAAATCATGGAAGAAGGTCATGTATTAACAGCTAGTGAGTTACCATATGCGCGTAAGACTTTAAAAGCTGCTGCTATGACCTATGTAGCTTCTGCAATTGCAGGTGCATTGTCACTATTACGTGTATTGATTTTATTTGGCGATCGCTCTCGCGATTAATCGTTACACGCTATAATGATAAGCAGTCAACCTTGAGTACAATTGTGTTCAAGGTTATTTATTTGTGTGAAATAGGTCCTAGGGTGGATGACGAAAAGTAAATTTTTGATAATATATCGTTATTAGATGAAGTAGAAGTAAAGAGGGGGTGACCATGGTTGAGAAGAAATTTAAAAGAACAGGCGAAAGAAATGCTCAACCAGCATACAGGTTGGTTTGTTATTTTTACGATTATTTATTGGGCTATTGTTTGGATAATGAGTACCATACCAACAGCAATATCTTTTGTCCTTTTTCCAATTAGTATCTTCATTTGGCTTGGCACAATCATTTTTATGGCTGGGGCAGATATGGCATATCTCCGTTCATTAATGGTGAAAAATAATCAACGACCAGTCCGCATTCACCGTGATATTGTAGAACCAATTATACGGGACGCAATAAAATTTACTTGGTCACATATCCTTCGTGGTTTTTATGTATTCATGTGGTCATTATTATTCTTCTTACCAGCGATTTATAAGGGAGTGGGTTATGCAATGACAGATTATCTCATTATCGACTTCCCAATTTTGACAGCTAGAGAAGCCATTACGGAAAGTCGCCGGATGATGAGAGGGCGAAAATGGCGGTTTATCTGGTTAAACTTACGGTTCATCGGCTGGTATTTACTGATACCATTCACATTAGGCTTGGCTTATTTCTATGTTAAACCATACCACAGCCTCGCTTTGATCAACTTCTATGAAGAAACATTAGACGAAAAAGGCTATCCAGAAAAAGTATTGAACCATAAACGCGCTAGACAATATCGAGCCAAAGAAGTTATTGTTGAAGAAGATGAACTAGCAGCTGATCATCAAACTAAGGTGAAAACAACCCGACCAAGTCACCGGGACTTTACACGAAAAGGAAAACCATCCATCTTCAAAAGAAAATACCGTTTCATAGAAGACCAGTATACAGACGACAAAAACTGGAACGACTTTTAAAACAGGGTGTGAGCGTCGACGCCAAGAAAGGAACC
>NZ_KV786984.1:36092-54891 GCF_001806975.1 Aerococcus sp. HMSC10H05 | reverse complement strand
GGAGACGCGAACCCAACTAAACAGGGTGTGAGCGAGACCGCTTAGCTCAATGAATCTGGAAGAATAGTGTCGTATCACACAAAGTGTGATGCAAACTATTCTGAAGCGGACACCTGTCTGCCCTGACGAGCTCAACTACACAGGATGCGAGCACTGACGCCAAGAAAGAAACCGTTGGAAGGTTAGTGCAGGAGATGACATAGTCATCTACAAACTAAACTGAAACGCAGTTCTTTCTGGAGGTGCAAGCTCAACTACAGGATGTGAGACAGGGCGTTCAGGCCAGTAACTAGAGAAATCTAGTGTAAAGCGATATAAAGAAAAAGCACACGAACTTAGGAAAGCCATAGTGTAGAGGGCTTCTACCTAGTTCATGTGCTTTTTTATGGAATTTAGAAAAACACACCTCAAATTTCTTTGAAGTGTGTTTCATTATCTAGATTAGTATTGCTCTAAATATGTATTTAATTCCCAGTCAGTTACTTGTTGTAAGTATTCTTGGCATTCAATACGTTTGCTTGATATAAAATTAGCTGTAATATGTGCACCTAGGGCATCTTGTACAACACTATCTAATTCTAATTCGTCTAAAGCGCGGGCTAATGAGTTAGGTAATTTATCAATACCACCATTTACTAATTCATCAGCAGTCATTTTGTAAACGTTACGAGAAATAGGTGCTGGTGCAACCATTTCATCTTCGATACCCTTAAGACCCGCACCTAAGATAGCTGCTAGCGCTAAATATGGGTTAGCCGCAGGGTCAACTGAACGTAATTCAACACGTGTAGATTTGCCTCGAGCTGACGGGATACGGATAAGTGGTGAACGGTTACGTGTAGACCATGCAATATTTACAGGCGCTTCATAGCCAGAAATTAAACGCTTGTATGAGTTCACAATTGGGTTAGCCACAGCGGTAATTGCTTTTGCATGTTCTAGGATACCAGCGATAAATTGCATAGCTGTTTCAGATAATTGTGTTTCACTATTTTCATCAAAGAATACATTTTCATTTCCTTTAAATAAAGACATGTTACAGTGCATACCTGAACCGTTAATACCATAAATTGGTTTTGGCATGAAGGTAGCATGTAAGTTGTATTTACGCGCGACAGTTTTAACGATCAATTTAAATAATTGAATTTTATCACAAGCATCAACAACATCAGTGTATTTAAAATCAATTTCGTGCTGGCCAATAGCAACCTCATGGTGAGAAGCTTCAACCTCGAAGCCAAGGTCTTCAAGGACTAATACGATTTCACGACGACAATTTTCACCTAAGTCTACGGGTGCAACATCAAAGTAACCACCAACATCATTTACGCGCGTAGTTGGGTTGCCATCTTCAGCAAGTTTGAACAAGAAGAACTCTGGTTCAGGACCTAAGTTGAAAGCTGAGAATCCGAAGTCATCTAATTTTTTCACCACTCGTTTTAAATTACCCCGAGGGTCAGCTGCAAATGGTTCACCTTCAGTTGTGTAAATATCACAAATTAAGATGGCAACTTTTCTATCATCAGAACCCCAAGGGAAAACTGTCCAAGTATTTAAATCTGGGTATAGCTTCATATCAGCTTCTTCAATACGGACAAAACCATCAATAGAAGAACCATCAAAGGCCATTTCGTTATCTAAAGCCTTATCTAGCTGTGATACGGGGATTTCAACGTTTTTTAAGATACCGTTAACATCCGAAAAAGCTAAGCGAATAAAATGTACATTTTTTTCTTTTGCGTCTTCAAAAATTGCTTCTCTTGTCCAAGTTGGCATAAAAAATTGCTCCTTTTTGTCGTCCTAAATTTAATTACTTGTGTATTATGAAACTATTTTTAATAGATTGCAAGCAGAAATTAACGTTTTGTGTTATAAAATATAACACAAAAATAGAAATTAACAAAAATCTCACATAAACTACATAAAATTCTCATATTTGCTATAATGAAATGCATGGAAAAAGAAAAAATGAGGATGAAGAATATGGTTATTTTAGGGGCAATAGTCAATGCAATCAGTATTGTATTTGGGGCCAGAGCTGGTACTACATTTGGTCACTTGTTAAAAGACAATACTAGAAAAGGGATAATGACAGCTGTTGCCTTGGTCGTTATTTTTATCGGCGTTCAAGGTGCACTTGAAACAGAAAATCTTATCGTTATGGTACTGTCATTAGTTGTAGGCACTATAATAGGAGAAATAGTTGATTTTGACGGAAAATTTAATCACCTCGCCTTAAAATTACAAGAAAAGGTTACCAGTAATAGTGATGCATCTACCTTTCAAGAAGCTTTTGTATCAGCTAGCTTATTTGTCGTTGTAGGTGCTATGGCAATTATTGGCTCCTTACAAAGTGGCTTATTTCTAGACCATAGCACGATGTATGCCAAGTCGATTTTAGATTTCGTATTCGTCTTTGTAATATCGTCAACACTCGGGATCGGTGCAGCTTTTGCGGCTATACCATTATTGATTTATGAATCCGGACTATCCCTATTATCTGCATCCATCGCACCGTTATTAGGGGAGATGGTGACTACAGAAATTGGTGCAGTAGGATCCTTACTCATTATGGGGTTAGGCTTTAACCTCCTACAAATTACCGACATTAAAGTCATGAATATTTCTCCATCTATGTTTATTCCGATAATCTTGATACCAATTTTCAACTTATTTTAGGCTATAATAGAAGAAAGTCGTTCAATGCGTATTCAAAATAGAGGAGAAAATTTTATGGAAATGTATACTTATATCGAAGCACTTGCCTCAAGTCAATCAGCACCTGGTGGAGGATCAGCAGCAGCTTATGCCGGTTCAATGGGCGCAGCACTTGGGAATATGGTTTTAAATATTACTATTGAAAAGCAGACAGGAGCGGATGTTGATTTACTAACAAGCCTTGTTGATCAAATGACCATTCATCAGCAAGCGTTATATACTTTGGTACAAGGAGACGAAGAGGCATCTAATCAGCTTTTTGGTGCATTTAAACTTTCAAAAGCCACTGAGGAAGAAAAGGTTGAACGGACTCGGGCTATTCAAGCAGGTTTAAAAATTGCTACAGAAGTTCCTCTAGAAATCATGCAACATGCAACAGCAGCATTAGAAATTATGACACAAGTGGCTAGTTTAGGTCGTAAGTCTGTTATGGCGGATGTGACCGTTGGCACAGCTATGTTAAAAACAGCTATTCAAGCCGCTAATGAAAATGTCGAAGAAAATGTCCTCTTATTGAAAGATGAAAGCTTGCAGACAGCATTCGACCAAGAAGGCAAAGACTTAATCCAAAAAAGTGAAACAGCTATCAATAAAATTACAGAAACAGTTGCAACTCGTTAAAAAAGCTAACAAATTGATCCATATAGATTGAATATGGATCTTTTTTTACGAAAAAATGGAGATTATCTTCCAAGGTACGAAGGGAAATAGGGCAAAATTTAACAAATACTTGCACATATTTAATGAAATCATTATAATTCTAAAAGAATAGTGCAAGAATAGGCAAAAATCACAATAAGAAAAGAGATGAAACAAGTTGGAAGAAAAAGGAAAAGAATCGCGATTACTTCGGATTCTAAATGGTATTGAGCGTGTGGGTAATAAGATGCCTTCACCGATTATGATTTTTATTTATCTGAGTATTCTAGTCATCCTAGCATCGTGGGTGATGAGTATGCTTGGTGTGTCGGTTGTAAATCCGGTAGATAATTCAGTTGTTGCCGTAAATAATTTACTAACAGGTGAATACTTTGCCCGCATGATAGCAGAAGCCGGGCCGAACTTTGCAAGTTTCCCTGCTTTATCGGCTGTATTAGTCATTATGCTTGGGGTAGGGATGGCAGAGAAGACTGGTTACTTTGAAGCAGTCTTAACGAATGTTGTAGAAAAAGCACCTAAGAAATATATTTTACTGATTATTATTTTTGCAGGTGTAATTGCTAATATCGCTGGAGATGCTGGTCCAATTGTATTGCCACCATTAGCGGCTTTAACATTCTTGAAAATTGGTTTAAATCCAATGGCTGGTGCAGTATTAGGATATGTATCTTCACTAGCAGCCTTTGCAGCAAATATCATGTTAGGTATGTCGGATGCTTTGGTATTCCCGTTTACAGAATCTGCAGCACAAACGATTTTACCAGATATTGAACTAAATGTTGCGATGAACTACTACTTCATCTTCGTATCAACATTCGTATTAGTACCGGTAATTTACTTCGTATTGACAAAGATTTCATTACCACAAATGGGGGAATATCAACCTGAATTTGCGGGTGAAGAATTACCTGCTGTTCACGAGGGTGGTTCATTATCTGATCAAGAAGTGAAAGCAGTAAAATATGCAAACTGGTCGTTATTAATAACCATCGTTATTGTTGCCGTTCTAGCTTTGATGCCCAATTCATTCTTGGCCAACCCTGAAACTGGCTCATTGATTTCTGATTCACCATTTATGAACGGTATCACAGTCATTATGACAATCATGTTCTTTGTACCAGGTTTTGTCTATGGGAAGATGACTGGTCAAGTTAAAGATTCACATGATTTAGCTCGGATATTATCTACTTCCATGGCGGATATGGGCAGTTTTATCGTGATTATCTTCTTCTCAAGTCAAATGATGGCATACTTCTCATGGTCTAACATGGGAACTGTTATCGCTATTGCAGGGGCAGGATTACTTGAAAATGCGAATGGTATCGTCTTGATCATTGGTTTTATTTTATTATCCGTGTTTGTAAACTTCTTTATTGGTTCAGCATCCGCAAAATGGGCCATTTTTGCACCAATTTTTGTACCAATGTTTATGCTACTAGGTTATCATCCTGCATTTACGCAAGTCATTTACCGTATTGGTGATGGTATTAGTAACCCACTAACACCTATGCAAGCGTATATACCAGTTGTACTCTCGGTATTATACAAATACGATAAAAGATCTGGTTTAGGTAGTTTAATATCAAACGTATTACCCTACTCAATCGCAATTGGTATCGTTTGGATTATCATGGCGATTATATGGTTCCTACTTGGTTTACCAGTTGGGCCAAACTCACCAGTTTCACTATAAATATATGTTTGAAAGCAGTCTACTTGGTTAGACTGCTTTTCTTATGTAGAATAGGCATATAATATGGAGACTAAAATTTAAGAGAAAGTTGGCGAATACATGGCAAGTGTAATTTTTGGTGGTCATCCAGAAATGGAAACATCAGCTTCCCATCAATTCCTATATGAAGCTAGACCAGATACGATTCCTTTTGTCCAAATTAAAAGACCATTCATTGAAGAAAATGTTAGGGCTTATCAAGAAGCTATCCTAGAAGCAGATAGATGGTTTTTGCAGTTTCCTTTATTTTGGTATCAAGCACCAGGATTAGTTGCTGATTTTATTCAAGAAGTTTTTAGTAAAACATTCATGGATAGCTATAGTAAAGATTTAAAGGGCAAGGAATTTGGTGTGATCATTTCAGTGGGAGTGCCTTTGAGACAATATCAAGCAGGTGGCCGAGAAGATGTAACGATTTCGGAATTGTTACGACCTTATCAATCATTTGCCCGTGCCATAGGTTTAAAATATCTTTCCCCCTTTGTATTAGCCCAACACTCTTATCAACCAGAACATATTCAACAAGATAATTTAGTTCGCTTTAGACAATACTTAGAACTACCAACACAAGCTAAATTTGTAGACCGTAATGCTTGGTTGATTCACCAATTAGAATTGATTGCCAATGAATTTGAGCAACCCTTACAAGAACAATTAAAATTAGTTGCGGCAGAATGGGCGGAGGAAATGGATAATTTGAGTGACATTGAAGCTCACTTACCTAAAACCAGCTGGCGTTAAAAGAGAAATAGCGCTTGTTGCGGCATCGTTGAATAAGGAGCGAAGTAAAGATATGGAAAAAAATTTGAAGTGGACAGAGGCAATCATTGATGAAGCAATTGAAACAGCTACAGACTACACAACTATTGCTATACTAAAAAAGGTCAAAGCTGAAATTGCGGAAACGGATAAACGCCTATTTCAAGCTCAGGGTCAGTTAGATGGTTTGGCTTGGAATCATGAAGAATGGTAAATTTTACCTTAAAAAAGAGGGTTAAACTGCTTGACTTATTGGATGACTTTGATAGAATTCAGTGAGAAGCGAATGCTTTATACGCAAATAATCTTGTGCAAGGGAGTCACTATGGCACCAATATCTTGGTGGAGTAGCAATTAATCTGGTAATAAGCGAGCTAGTGGAGGGTGCAAACTAGTCAAGGATTGATGGTGAATTACACATAGTCATAAAGATTCCGCCGGCTAGTGCCCGATAACGCACAATGAGTGGTTATAAACCAGGTGTTTATAACAATTTGGGTGGTAACACGGTAATTGATCGTCCCTGTCTAGGCTTTTCCAATTGGAAGTGCTTATGACAGGGACTTTTTTTATTTAAATAAATAGTAATAGGAGTGAAAAAATGAACATTATTGAAGAATTAGAATGGCGTGGTGCTATCAACCAACAAACGGATGAAGAAGGTTTAAAAGCATATATTGAAGACAATAAAATTAGCTTATACTGTGGGGTAGACCCAACTGGTGACTCTTTACATATCGGTCACTTAATTCCATTTATGGTCCTGAAACGATTCCAATTAGCAGGTCATCGTCCAGTGATCTTAATCGGTGGCGCTACGGGTTCAATTGGAGACCCATCAGGTAAATCAGAAGAGCGAAACCTACAAACAATGGAACAAGTAGAAAATAATGCGCGTAAACTAGCTAGTCAAATGGAAAACTTGTTCTTGAAAGAAAAAGATGCAGATTTCCGTATGGTAAATAACTATGACTGGACAAAAAACATGACCTTGCTTGATTTCTTGCGTAATATCGGGAAACGTTTCAATGTGAATACGATGATTAGAAAAGATATCGTGGCATCGCGTCTAGAAACAGGGATTTCATTTACAGAATTCTCATACCAAATTTTACAATCAATGGACTACTTACACTTATTTGAGAATGAAGACGTGCGTTTACAAATTGGTGGTGCAGATCAATGGGGGAATATTACCTCAGGTTTAGAATTAATCCGTAAAGAAGCCGGTGCAGATACCAAGGCTTTTGGATTAACAATCCCATTGATGTTGAAATCTGATGGTACAAAATTTGGTAAGACAGCTGGTGGTGCAATTTGGTTAGATCCAGAAAAAACTTCACCATACGAGTTCTACCAATTCTGGTTAAACCAAAATGATGCAGATGTAGTGAAATACTTGAAGTACTTCACTTTCCTAAGTAAAGAAGAAATCGATGCTTTAGAAGAAAAGGTTGCCACTGAACCAGAAAAACGCGAAGCACAACGTCGTCTAGCAGAAGAAATGACAACCTTTGTTCATGGTGAAGCTGGTCTTCAAGATGCGCAAACGATTACTGACGCTTTATTCCAAGGAAATATTGCTGACTTATCTGCAAAACAAATTGAGCAAGGTTTTAAAAATATGCCAGGATCAACCATGCCAAAAGAGGCGAACAACTTAGCAGTTTGGCTAGTAGATGCTGGAATTGAAAGCTCACGTCGTCAATCACGTGAAGACATTAACAATGGTGCCATTTACGTCAACGGCCAACGTATACAAGACGTTGACTACGAAATCTCATCTGCAGACGCAATTGAAGGTAAATATATTGTTGTCCGTCGTGGTAAGAAAAAATATTTCTTAGTAACTATCGAGGACGCATAAACCATTATATATTTTTGCGCTAAGACTTGGACACTGTTCCAGGTCTTTTTTTAATACATTTTTATGTGGTTTCGTATACGTAAAAATCTCTTTAAAACGCTTAGTAAAACTTACAGTCACAAGAGCTTTGGTTTGTCGAGATTAACCTTATTTATGCGTATATAGTAATAAGAGGAGTGATTATATTGTTTATTAAAAGACGACCATTATTCTTGTTGACTTGTATTTGTATATTGATGTACACCAGCTTCCAAGCAGAAGCTATTTTTGCCAAAAGTAAGGTAAACATAGGGACAATTCCAGCTGACCAACAAGTAAGCAGCCAAGTTTACGATACAAACACTAAACGGCAAAACGTCATTTTGACTGCTACTGACCTAATCGGCATACCTTATATATGGGGTGGCAATGATCTGTCTGGATTTGACTGTTCTGGTTTGATCGAATATGTTTTTAAGAATAATGGGATCTATATGCCTAGAACTACTCACCAGCAGCAATACATTGGTGAACGCATTGCGCTTGATCAAGTTCAACCGGGAGACCTTTATTTCTTTGAAGAAGATGGACAAGTCTACCATGTTGCCCTGGCACTAGCGGATGGTTATTATTTACACGCACCCAGTCCAGGGAAAAGGGTTACTTATGGTCATGTTAATCGATTTTCACCACAATTCGCTAATCGTGTAATATTCAATTAAAAGACTTAGTTCGCCAATCTCTTCATCAAACACTTGAATAAATATAGAAAGCAATATCATTTGATCAAAACACGACTGATAGTAAATGTCGACGTTCCCCTTAAAATACTGCTGAATTATGATATACTATTACGGAACGAGAATAGACAAATATTAGGGGGCACTCATTCGTGGCTGAAAATAAAGAAACATTTTATATTACGACACCGATTTACTACCCAAGTGGTAAATTACATATCGGGAATACATATACTACTGTCGCATCTGATACACTTGCACGCTATAAACGTGCGAATGGCTTTGATGTGATGTTTTTAACTGGTGCAGATGAGCACGGGCAAAAAATTCAACAAAAAGCAGCAGAACAAGGTATCTCACCTCAAGAATACGTTGATGGTATGGCTGCAGGTATGCAAGAATTATGGCAGACAATGAAAATTTCAAATGATATTTTTATGCGTACTTCAAGCAAACAACACGTTGAAGCGATTCAAGCGATTTTTGAGCGTTTATTAGCACAAGGCGATATTTACTTAGGTGAATATGAAGGTTGGTATTCAGTATCTGATGAAGAATTCTTTACTGAAACACAATTAGCAGAAGTTTATAAGGATGAAAATGGCAAAGTAATCGGGGGTAAAGCACCATCTGGTCATGATGTAGAGTTAGTAAAAGAAGAATCTTACTTCTTTAGAATGAGCAAGTATGCAGACCGTCTTTTACAATACTATGAAGAAAATCCTTCATTTATCCAACCTGAAACGCGTAAAAATGAAATGATCAATAACTTTATTAAACCAGGACTAGAGGACTTAGCGGTTTCACGTACGTCTTTCAATTGGGGAATACCGGTTAAATCTAATCCTAAACACGTTGTTTACGTTTGGATCGATGCTTTAGCAAACTATATTACAGCATTAGGATATCCTAATGTGGATGCTGAAAACTTTAAAAAATTCTGGCCAGCAAATATTCACTTTGTAGGAAAAGAAATTGTACGTTTCCATACGATTTATTGGCCAATTATGCTGATGGCTTTAGACTTGCCGCTACCAAAACAAATCTTTGGGCACGGATGGTTATTAATGCAAGATGGTAAAATGTCTAAATCTAAAGGGAATGTCGTATATCCAGAAATGTTAGTAGAACGGTACGGTTTGGATGCATTGCGCTATTACTTAATGCGTGAAGTGAAATTTGGTTCAGATGGGGTATTTACACCAGATAACTTTATCAACCGCATTAACTATGACTTAGCAAATGACTTAGGGAATTTATTAAACCGTACGATTTCTATGGTAAATAAATACTTGGGAGGTCAAGTGGGGGCATACCCAGGTCAAGTAACGGACTTTGATGCACCATTAGAAGCATGTATTGCGTCTGAAGTAGCTGCTTACCACCAAGCAATGGATGACTTGCAATTTAGTGTAGCTTTAGACCACGTATGGGAAATCATCTCACGTACCAACAAATATATTGATGAAACAGCACCTTGGATTCTAGCTAAAGATGAAGCAGAAGCTGAAAAATTACAGTCAGTAATGTACCATTTAGTGGATTCATTACGTATTATTGCGATCTTAATTCAACCAGTTATGGTTGAAACACCAGCGAATATCTTTGAACAGTTAGGCTTAGATTTCGCTGAAAATGCAGGGTTTGAAAATGCTAAAGTTGCTTTATACCCAGAGACAATTAAAGTAGTTGAAAAAGGGCAACCAATCTTCCCGCGTCTAGACCATGATGAAGAGGTCGCTTATATTCAAGCACAAATGGCAGCTACAAAACCTGGTGAGGATGAAGAGGAAGCAGAAAGTTTTAATCCGGAAGAAACTGAATTAATTTCTACTAAGGACAAACAAATCAAGTATGATGTATTTGATAAAGTTGAAATCAAAGTAGCAGAAGTCATTGATGCAGACTTTGTTGAAGGGGCAGATAAATTATTGAAATTCCGATTGGATGCAGGTGACAAAGGACATCGTCAAATCTTATCTGGTATTCGTGAATTCTATCCAGATCCAAGTGTCTTAATCGGTAAAAAAGTTTGTATTATTGCAAACTTGAAACCACGTAAAATGAAGGGAGAGATCTCTCAGGGGATGATCCTTTCTGCAGAACACGATGGTAAACTACAAGTTGTATTTGCGCCTGAAAACGCAGAAAATGGTAGTGAAATAGCTTAATGCTAATGTGATTAAGGGGCTGTTGTCACAGCCCCTTTTTCTAAGTAAAGAAGGGAAATATATGTTATTTGATACACATACACATTTAAATGTAGATGATTTTGATGAGGATCGAGAAGAAACCATTATTCGAGCGAGACATGCCGGGGTAAAAGGTTTTGCTTTAGTAGGATTTAACTATCATACGATTAACCGTGCCAAAGAAATGACAAAGGCAAATGGGGATATGGTAGGCATCTACGGTTGGCATCCAACAGAAGCAGTGGATTATAATGTTGAGGCTGAAAAATATCTACTCTCTAACTTAGAAGACGACCGTGTAGTTGCTGTTGGAGAAACGGGATTAGACTATTACTGGGACACAAGTCCTCGTGAAGTGCAAGAAAAGGTCTTTCGTCGTCAATTAGCCATCGCTAGAGAGTTTCATTTACCTATTGTCATCCATAATAGAGAGGCGACGGCTGATTGTTACCGCATTTTAAAAGAAGAAAAAGTGGGCGACTTCGGTGGTATCATGCATTCTTTTGGTGAGACACCGGAATGGGTTGAGAAATTCTTAGACTTAGGTATGCATATCTCCTTCTCTGGTGTAGCGACCTTTAAAAAGACAGTAGAAGTTCGTGAAGCGGCTAAACTGGTACCGGATGACAAGCTTTTGATTGAAACGGATTCACCATATTTAGCGCCTGTACCCAAACGCGGTAAACGCAATGAGTCTGCATTTGTAGCTTATGTAGCAGAAACATTGGCAGCAACACGTGAAAGCGCGATAGCAGATTTTGAAGCACAAACTTTCCAAAATGCCCTAGATTTATTTGCGCTTGATTTTGATGGTCAAGCACTAGTGAAGAGAAAGTAGTGGCGTGATATGACTACTGACAGTAAGCGAACACCAACAAATGAAAAGAAAGTGATTAAACAGGTCATTGTCGTTGAAGGAAAATCAGATACCCAACGATTAAAACGTCTGTATGATGTAACGACCATTGAAACGAATGGATCTGCTGTTGACCAGGCCACATTGCATGAAATCAAACAGGCACAGGAACTTCATGGTGTCATCGTCTTTACCGATCCAGATATTTCCGGGACGAAAATACGGCAAGCGGTGGTTGATGCTGTACCAGGAGTCCAACATGCTTTTATTGAACGGTCTGAAGCTAAACCACATCATAAAGGTAGTTTAGGGGTAGAGCATGCGTCTGATTTAGCAATTGAAAATGCCTTGGCGAATGTTTACCAGTTGGCGGATAGTTCAGCAAGCCATGACTTAACACCAATTGCAAAAAAAGATTTGATGGCTTTACGATTGATTGGGACACCGGATGCAAAAGACCGTAGAGCGTATCTATCTAGTCAACTACATTTAGGTTATGTAAATGGTAAACAGCTTGCGAAACGATTGGCCCTTTTCCAAATATCTTTAGACCAAGTAGCAAAGGTACTAGAAAATTACCAAAAGAAATAGGTGAAAAATATGAATGAACCATTTAAATATATCGCAACGCCATCAAGAACGGGTGCTATTCTAAAAAAATTCAATTTGGATGCCAAAAAATCACTAGGGCAAAACTTCTTAACTGAACCACAAATTCTACAACATATGATTGATGTAGCAGGGGTGGATAAAGATACGAATGCAATTGAAATTGGACCAGGTATAGGCGCTTTAACAGAGTTTTTAGCTATTAATGCTAAGGAAGTCTTAGCTTTTGAAATTGATCAACGCTTATTACCAGTTTTAGCCGATACCTTGAGTGCATATGACAATGTGACCATTAAACATCAAGACATCTTGGAAGCCGACTTGAATGCCACAATGGCAGCATTTCCGCCTGCAGACCGTACGGTAGTAGTAGCAAATTTACCGTATTATATTACAACACCCATTATCTTCAATCTACTTGAAGCAAGCTTCCACTTTGATCAGTTTATCTTGATGATGCAAAAAGAGGTGGCAGAACGGTTAACGGCAGCACCAGGTACAAAAGCGTACGGGTCACTTTCAGTTGCTATCCAATATTATTGTGATGCGGAAATTGCATTTACAGTACCTCGGACGGTCTTTAATCCACAACCAAATGTTGATTCTGCTATCTTGGCCTTAAATAAGTTAGACAAACCACGAATTCATGTGCAGAACGAAGCCTTCTTCTTCCATTTAGTACGTTCAAGCTTCAAACAACGTCGTAAGACCATTTGGAATAACTTACGTGCAGCATTCGGTAAAGATGAAGCCGTTGTAGAAAAGATGTTAAAGTCACTTGAGGTTGCTGGTATTGACCAAAAACAACGAGCAGAGACATTGACAATTGCTGATTTTGGACGCCTAGCAGACGCGCTATATCAACACGACTTAGTCTTCCAAGACTAAGATGATTTAACCTAAAAATATACCGAATTTTTTTAGTTATACTTCTTGACAATAAAAGACAAAAATGGTATTTAATTCCCTTGCATTTTATGATATACTATAAAGTAGAGAGGTGAGGGCATGCCAAATAATATTGCAACTATTAAAGCTGAACTTGAAGGAAAAATCGGTGAACGCGTCCATCTAACGCAACAGATTGGTCGCAAACGCGTGATGAAACGCCAAGGGGTGCTTAGCGACACTTTCCCTGCTGTTTTCGTGGTTGAATTAGACCAAGAGGAAAATAAATTCGAACGCATCTGCTATAGTTATTCCGATGTGTTAACTGAGTCAGTCGAAATCGAATTCGAATAAGCGATTGAAATCATATATATTATACGACATTAAAAACCGTCAGTATCTAGCTTCACTAGTTGAGTGCTTGGTATTGTGGTTTTTTCTTTTTAATCTGTGATATTTTTGGTAAACTTATTGATAATTACACGGGAAAATATAGGATGGGAGGTTTGCTTATGATGGATGGAGAAGTAGCACCGGCAAAAATCAACCTTGCTCAAGATATATTATTTCGTCGCTCAGACAACTATCATGAAGTGGCAATGGTAATGGCATCTATTGATTTATCTGATTACCTTACTTTTGAGTTGATTCCAGAAGATAAAATTATTGTAGAAACTAGTCGTGCTTTTTTGCCAGAGGATAACCGTAATCATGCTTATCAAGCGGCTCAGCTAATGAAAAAACTAGGGAATATTAAAACAGGTGTACATATTTCTATCGATAAGCGAATCCCGGTCGCAGCAGGATTAGGTGGTGGCTCAACGGATGCGGCAGCGGTATTTCGGAAGCTGAATACTTTGTGGGATATCCACTTACCTTTGAATGAATTACAGACATTGGCAAACCAAGTTGGATCTGATGTAGCTTATTCGATTGCAGGTGGAACGGCTTTAGTGGAAGGTCGTGGAGAAAAAATCCGCCAAATTCAACCGATACCTAAATGTTGGGTTATCCTAGCGAAACCGGCTATTTCAGTTTCTACCCGAAAGATTTTCAAGCAATTAGAAATTGAACGTTTGAACTATGAACCGAATGCACCAAAAGTATTGAAAGCGCTAGAGTCTGGGTCTTATGAGGACCTTATGGCTGCAATTGGTAATTCATTAGAGTCAGTGACGTTTAATCAACATCCACAATTGGCCCAATTAAAAAAACAAATGCACCATTTTGGTGCAGATGGGGTAACCATGTCTGGTTCAGGGCCAACGATTATTGGTTTTACACAAGTTCATAGCCGAGGTCAACGCATCTATAACGCTTTAAGAGGTTTTTGCAAAGAAGTTTATATGGTACGAGTAATGCCTGAAATAAATGAAGCATTCAGAGACAAATAAATGTTAAGGAAAAGGTCGAGCTAGAACTCGACTTTTTTACTTGCTAGCTTTTTGTAAGTGTGCTATATTAGCTTTTGTCAAATCGTACCGGTTACGATTTATTTTGGTTTAGTGTTGATATCAATAGTCATTTGAAAAGGAGAAAATTGTGAATAAATTGACACGTATACTTGGTGTACTTGCCTTAACAGCAATTACTTTTTTAGCGGCCTGTAGTAATCACCAAGGGACATCAAACACAAATGATGAAGCTAGCTTAAAGATTGTGACCACCTTTTACCCAATGCAAGCACTAACCAATGCGGTAGTTGGGCAGGATGCTGGTGTGACAGTGATGATGGAAAATGCAGATGCGCATGAATATGAACCAAGTGCTCGAGATATTGCGACGTTAAATGAAGCAGATGTCTTTGTATATAATAGTGAGGATATGGAGACGTTTGTACCAACCTTACTTGAATCGATTGATAATCCTGATTTAACGATCATCAAAGCTGCTTCAGATATCGAGTTGATCGATGGTGATGTCGAAACAGTAGGTGAAACAACAGAGGACACACATTCGGATGAGGCCCACCAAGAAACAGAAGACCATGACCATGAAGGACATAGTCATGAAACGGACCCACATACTTGGCTGGATCCGGTAAATGCAGTGGCTGAAACGCGGACGATTGCTAATGCGTTAACAGAAGCAGATCCTGATAACGCTGAGACTTATCAAGAGAATGCTGAACAATTTGCTAACGACATGATGGCTGTTCACGAAGAATATGCAAGCATTTTTGAAGCAGCAGAAACAAAAACCTTCTTAACAGAACATGCTGCCTTTGGATATTTAGCTAATCGTTATGGTTTACATCAAGCAGCAGTTACAGGATTAACAGATTCAGCTGAACCATCGCCTAAACGTATTGCCGATATCGTTTCTTATATGGAAGAAAACAATATATCTGTTATTTATGGACAAACTGGTGGCGCTACTGAAATTGCTACAACAATTGCTTCAGAAATAGACGGAAATGTTGGTGAATTACAGTCAATGGAGCGTGCTGATACCAGCCAGTATCCAGCAGATGGGGACGGTTTTATTGCAGTAATGAAAGCTAATTTAGAGAGTTTGGCAAAGGGCATCCAAAAAGATATTTAAATATAGAAAATAAAGGAGGGATACGATGCATTATATAGAAGTAAAGAATTTAGGTTTTTCCTGGGACAAGGAACCCGTATTAAATGATATTTCCTTTACCGTAGATCAGGGAGAATTCGTCATCTTAACTGGGGAAAACGGCGCAGCAAAATCAACCTTATTACGTAATATACTTGGTCTTTTATCACCTGACCAAGGCACTGCCAAGATTTCTAAAACCAATGCAGCTGGACAAAAATTACAGGTAGGCTATGTACCTCAAACTTTAAACAGCTTTAATGCAGGCTTTCCAAGTACAGTGTATGAATTCGTAGCGTCTGGCCGTTTCCAACAAGATCGTTGGTTTAAAAAACTAGATGAAAATGACAAATTACATATCGAGAGGGCTTTAAAATCAGTAGGTATGGAAGAGCAACGCGATAAAAAAATTGGTGATCTTTCTGGTGGACAAAAACAACGAATAGGCTTAGCTCGCATCTTTGCGACTGACCCCGATTTATTTATATTAGATGAGCCAACTACCGGAATGGATAAGAAATCTCGAGCGGCTTTCTATGATTTATTACGACACAATACAGAGAAACATGGGAAAGCTATTCTAATGGTTACCCATGATGACAATATTATAGATGATTATTACGATAAAAGGATTCATTTAGTAAGAGAGGAGAATTCGCCTTGGAGATGTTTCAGTATGAGTTCATGGGACGGGCATTCATAGCCGCAACTGCTATTTCCTTTATTTCCCCAATTCTAGGTTTACTATTAATTATGCGTAAGCAATCATTAATGGCGGATACTTTAGCCCATATTTCATTAGCTGGGGTTGCGTTTGGTTATCTACTTAGTGTAGAGCCAACAATTACAACAATCTTATTTGTGGCAGCAGCAGCTTTAATCTTAGAATATTTACGGGTAATTTATGCCAATTACTCTGATATTTCCGTAGCTATGATGATGTCAGGGGGCATGGCCTTAGCTTTATTACTTTTGAATCAGGTGAATTCAGCTGCATCAGTTAATGCTTACCTGTTTGGTTCAATTGTGACGGTTTCATCTTTACAAGTATATATTTTAGTTGGTTTAGCTATTTTTATCTCAGCTGGTTACTTAATTTTTAAACGACCTTTATATTTAATTTCATTTGATGAAAATACGGCCTATACTGCAGGATTACCTGTTCGATTTATTTCAGTTATCTTTTCAATTATTACGGGTATGGCCATTGCTTTGATTATGCCAATTGCCGGTTCCTTACTAGTATCCGCGATTATTGTTATGCCTGCAGCAATTGCACTTCGACTGATGAAAAATTTTGATTCAGTCATCATAGTGGGCATTATTATCGCCATGTTTGGCATGTTTACTGGACTGACAATGTCTTATTATCTGGATACACCACCAGGTGCAACCATTGTAGGGATATTTGTTATATTATTTATCATTGAGAGTGGTTTTCTTAAAATCACTAAAGGCTAATTACGAATGTTTAGAAAATGAGCTAGTTCATATATGAATTGGCTCATTTTTTTATGTTTTAGAAAAAATAAACGAACATTATGACAAATTTTCCTTTCATATTGGATAAATTCAATATATAATGAATATCAATACAAGAAGAATTTGAAAGGTTGGACTATATGAAAATCAAACGTAGCCCGCGTCTAGTGGACATGACACAATATTTATTATCCCATCCACATAAGTTGGTTTCTTTAACATTTTTTGTGTCACGTTATGAATCAGCGAAATCATCCATTTCTGAAGATTTGACAATTTTAAAAGAACAATTTGAATTAAGTGGATTTGGAAGAATCGAAACTGTAGCTGGAGCTGCTGGTGGTGTCATATATATTCCAATGATGTCAGAAGAAGAAGCAGTTGTAGAAGTTGAGAACTTGATTTACCAATTAGAAGCCGCAGATGATCGGATTTTGCCAGGTGGTTATTTCTACTTAACAGACCTATTAAGTGACCCAGATCAATTACGTAAAATTGGTAAGATTATTGCAAGCTACTATGCAGAATCAAAAGCGACTGCCATCATGACAATTGCCACAAAAGGTGTACCAATTGCACAGATGGTTGCATTATACTTGAATATACCATTTGTCATTGTACGTCGTGATTCAAAAGTAACAGAAGGCTCAACAGTTTCTATTAACTATGCTACAAAAGGTACAAGTCGTGTAGAAAAAATGGAATTAACAAAGTCTTCACTACCACAAGGTTCACACGTATTAGTCATTGATGATTTCTTGAATGGTGGAGGGACGATTACCGGGATGAATTCAATGTTAAAAGAATTCAACTCAACATGTGCAGGGATTGCTGTATTATGTGAGTCTGATACACCGGACCGCGAAATCGACTTTGACTACCAATCATTGATTAAAGTACAAAAAGATCCATCATTCGCTAAAGGATTTGAACTAACACTAGGTACAATGTTTAAAGACTAAATAACCAGATAAAGGCCTATAGACGAATTAGGAAAATGGGCTCTACAATATATAGGACTGATGACTTTTAAAAAAAGTCATTGGTTCTTTTTTTTTACAAAAAAAGAGGAATCTCCATTATCATATAGTTAACGACAACCATGATAAGATAGGAGATTCCCCGTATGAATAAGTTTATCAATACCACGTTACAATTGAAAGATGAAAATATTATTTTTGAGGATAACGTTGAAGAAATGATTGTTAAGAATATAAAGTCACTAATCTATTTCGGCAAGTTAGATGTAAATCCTCAGTATTGTCCAGCCTGCGGCTGTGTTAAACGAGGAAATAGTATCGTTAAGAATGGATCTAAAAAATCAAGAATTACGCTAACAAAGATATCAGGGTTACCTGCTTACTTTGAATTAAGCAAGCAACGCTATCACTGTAGAGAATGCGATAGCTACTTCACTGCTAAATCAGAGATAGTCGGTGATTACTGTTTTATTTCTAAGCGCGTTAAACAGATGGTATTAGACTTTGCAACCAATGCTTTGACCCTTAAACATATCGCTGAGGCATGTAATGTCTCTGATCATACAGTTCAACGGGTAATTGATGGTACTGGTAAGGATCTTAAACCTAGCATCTTCGATGCATTACCAGAGCATATTGCTTTCGATGAATTCAAAGGTGTAAAGCATGCCGAAGGAAATATGAGCTTTGTGTTTATAGATAATACGAATTCACAGATCGTTGATGTGTTGGGAGATCGCAGGAAATTCAAGCTACGTGATTACTTTTTTGCCTA
>NZ_KV786984.1:0-36072 GCF_001806975.1 Aerococcus sp. HMSC10H05 | reverse complement strand
ACAATGGACATGTACATGCCTTATATGGAAGTTGTTAGAGAGGTATTTCCCAATGCCAAAATTATTATCGATCGCTTCCACTTAGTTCAAGCGTTAAATCGAGAATTGAATAAGTTACGTATTGAAGTAATGAATGCCTTTAGAGTTCCAGACCATAGATTGTATAACAAATATAAAAGATATTGGCGACTATTCTTAATGCCCCGAGAAAGCCTAAGCTCATGGGATTATCAACCATTCAAATTATTCGATTGGCTTACGAATACCGGTGGTATTTTAGATTATTTACTGGACAAGAATCCATTATTAAAAGACACCTATAATCTTATCCATAACTTGCGTGAGTCACTCCAAGAGAATGATTCTGAAGCATTTAAAGCTCAGTTAGCGCAGTCTAAGTTAGTTAAATTACTAAGCGGATTAAGACGAGTGTTGCGTACATTTACCAAACTTCAAAGATATATTGGGCATACTTTCAAATACAACCACTTAACGAACGGCCGAATAGAAGGTTTGAATAATAAAATTAAGGTCTTAAAACGAATAGCATACGGATACCGAAACTTCCAAAATTTTAGAACTAGAATATTAATGACGAACAAGCTATATCTAAATGAAATACCGGTAGTACAAGCAGCCTAAGGGCTGCTCCGAAAGCATATTATCAAGAAAAAAATGAATAATGGAAAAGAGTATAAAAAAACCAGGTAATCTAATAATTACCTGGCAAACATTACTCATCAGTCCTATTTGACGTAGAGCCGGAAAATGCCGTCTATAGGTTTTTTTGAATGATAAATAGCTAATATTAGGTCAGAATAGTATTTCTTAGGATAAAATGTTTAAATGTTGCAATTAGTCATGGTAGAATTTAAAAAGTAATTATTAAGAAATAATTATTAATTGTATATTTAAATGATACTTAATATCATTATGTTATGATGTTAAGTACATATATTTAAGATAGGGAGATAATGAAATGAACATAACAGTAGTGGGACAAGGATATGTTGGGTTAGCAAATTCAATGTTATTAGCACAACATAATAATGTAAAGGCGTTGGAGATCAATCCCAATATCGTAGAAATATTAAATTCAGGGAAATCACATATTAAAGATGACTACATAAGTGATTTTCTACAAAATAAAGAATTAAATTTCAAAGCAACATCTAATGCTGAAGAAGCATACAAAGATACTGAGTTAGTAATTATCGCGACACCTACTAACTATGATGTTGATACTAATTCATTTGATACTAGTACAGTTGAAGCAGTAATTGCTCAGACTCAAGAGATGAAACTTGATGTACCAGTAATGATCAAATCAACTATTCCAATTGGTTTTACAAACAAAATGCAAGAAAAATATGGAACAGATAAAATTTTCTTCTCACCAGAGTTTTTACGTGAAGGAAAAGCGTTATATGATAATCTTTACCCAAGTCGAATAATCTATGGTTCTACAGCTGATTTTGTTCAAAAAATTGCACCTATTTTTGTCGAAGGCGCTATAAAAGAGGATATAGAGGTTCTCTTTATGGATCCGACAGAAGCAGAAGCGGTTAAGTTGTTTGCCAATACATACTTAGCAATGCGAGTTTCTTACTTTAATGAGTTAGATACATATGCTGCTTCTAAAGGTTTAAATGCTCAATCGATTATAAAAGGTATTAGTTTAGACCCAAGAATTGGTGACTTTTATAATAATCCGTCGTTTGGTTATGGTGGCTACTGCTTACCGAAAGATACCAAACAATTATATGCGAACTATAAGGATGTACCTAATGAACTGATGGGGGCTATTATTCGCTCAAACGATACTCGAAAAGAGTTTATCGCAGAAGAAATTGCAAACAAAAATCCGAAAGTAGTCGGTGTTTACCGTCTTACAATGAAACAGGATTCTGATAATTTCCGTGAATCTGCAGTTCAAGGGATTATTAATCTATTGGTAGAAAAAGGTATTGAAATTGTTATCTATGAACCTACTGTTAAAGATACTTCATTTAATGGATTAAATGTAAATAATGATTTTGAGAGCTTTAAACAAGAAGCTGATGTTATTATTTCTAATAGAGATGCTAAAGAACTAGAAGAAGTTAGATCAAAAGTATTTACTAGAGATTTATTTAACGAAAATTAATAGATGGGATTGGACAATTTGAATCAAGATGCATTAGTTTCAATTATTACACCAGTTTATAATGCTGAGAGTTTTATAGCAGATACAATTGATTCAGTTATAAATCAAACATATAAAAACTTTGAGATGATATTAGTAGATGATTGCTCAACAGACAACAGTAAGTTGGTAATTGACAAATATTCTTCTGATTCAAGGATAAAATATGTTAAACTTTCTGAAAATTCTGGGGCTGCAGTAGCTAGAAATAAAGGAATTGAGCTTGCCACTGGTAGGTATATTTCATTTATTGATAGTGATGACGTCTGGCATAAAGATAAATTGAAAAAACAAATCTGTTTTATGAGTGATAATAATTATGGTTTCACTTATACTAATTTTGAGTTTATGGATGAGAAAGGCGAACTTAAGAAAAGTTCGCCTAAGTTACCTAAAAAATTAAACTACGCGGGCTTATTGAAGAATACAGCAATAGCATGTAGTACCGTATGTATTGATCGTGAGCTGGTCGGTGATTTTAGAATGCCTTTAGTTCGTAAAGGACAAGATACTGCAACCTGGTTACAAATTTTGAGAAATTATCCAGCTGCTTATTTACTTGATGAACCTCTTAATCGCTATAGAATTAGAACGGGGTCGCTTTCGGATAATAAGATTCAAGCATTAAAAAGAACTTGGAACACCTATTATCGTCTAGAAAAACTGCCTTTTTTAAAAGCCGTGTACTATTTCTGTCATTATGTGATTAATTCAATTTTACGTAGAATTTAATGAAGGATCTAGGGAGTGAGTATAAGCATGAAAATTGAAACACTTGTTGCCACGATGGATCGTACTGATTTTGAAATTATAGAAGAGTTAAATCTAAGTACTGATGCAGTGATTGTCAATCAAAGGACCTTTGAGAATTACGTAGAGATTGAAAAAAATGGCTATACCAACAAAATATTTTCTACACCTGAAACAGGGTTGAGTAAGAGTCGAAATTTGGCTTTAAGAAACGCAACAGCAGATATCTGTGTAATCGCCGATGACGATATGAAATATCATAGTGATTATGCTGAAGTGATTGAGAAGGCTTATTTAGAAAATCCTGAAGCTGATATCATTGCTTTTCAAGTGAAGAGATTCGGTAATTCAAAACGGGAAAAAACCTTTAGAACAGAACCGCATTGGGAGAACTATCTTTCTTCAATGAAAATATCTTCTGTTGAAATAACATTTAAACGTAGAAGCATCATAGATAATAATATATTTTTCAATGAGAATATAGGTGCAGGTACTGACTTTCCAAATGGGGAAGAAAGTACCTTTCTCTATGCGGCCTTAAGCAAAGGGTTAAAAATTTTATACTTACCTATTGAAATAGGTCTAGTAGACATTAGTGACTCATCTTGGCATAGAGGTTATGATGAAAAACACTTTAAAGCAATTGGTGCCCGGTATTATAATATGACTAATAAATTATACTGGTTACTCATATTACAATTTGCATTAAGAAAATATTCTGAATATAAAGAAGATTCGACTATGTGGGGTGCAATTAGAAAAATGTATAGTGGAAAAAGAGAATATAAAAAAAGATATAAATAATAAGGAGTAGAAAGATGCAGCTTTGGATAGAAATTCAACGATTTTTAAAAGACAATATCAAAATTATCAGTATTTTTGGTATTATATTTGCTTTGTTATTAGGGGCTCTGGGCGTTTTTGTGTTCGAATCGTCAAACAACGCACCTGAGGGTATGGAAGCTTTAAAAGAAGAAGCACTGGAGTCTGCAATAGCATTCGATTTTTACATCGAAGATGCTGAGGGGAATATGTATAGCAATGAAGGAATTATTGATGAATATTTCCGTTCACCAAGTGTACTGGAACAATTGAAATCTGATGAAAATATTGATTTAAAGCAACTTGAATTAGATATTTACGAAGAAAATCAACAAACATTGTCTAATTTCTTGCCTGCGGAACTCATGGAGCAATCAAAAATAATTAGTGTTACTCAAAATAATAATACTGGTTTATTGACATTTATTGCTTCTTCAACTGACAAATCTTTAAATGAAAAACTTGCGAAATACTATTTCGAAAAATTAAATGCTATCCCTTTTGTCGATGAAGAAAATATGTACGTTTTTGATGGTCCGTATAATGCGAAAGATAAACAAATTGAAGAAGAGGAAGAAAGTGGATTTTCAATCCAGTCTTTACTTAAATATGCTGTAATTGGTATTATCTTAGGTATCGTTTTTGGCATCGGTCTAGCATTAATTAAAGCGCTATTTGGCAAAAAACTGACATATGCATTTGGTTATGCAATTGATGACAGTTTAGATTTTATGATCTATGATAAAAAATTGAATAATTATGAAGAAATAGCAAATTTTATTAATTTTCCTTATACGGACAATAAAGTAATCATTTCAGAAAACAGAGAAGGATTTAAACATTTAAAATTAGAAAAACAAAATCATGGAAATGAAATTATTGTAACAAATAATATTGCGGATGAGTCTATTAAAAAATTGTCCAAGGAAAATTCAGAAGTAATTATAGTTGTATCACCAAATAAAACTTCTAGAACTTGGTTTAATACACAGATGAGACTAATGAAATTGGATAATCTTTCACTAAAAATTATTCAGGTTAACGAATAATTTGTAAGGGGGGATTAAATGATTTGGATCATTCATATAATAGCGATAAATTTTCTATTTTTAATAAGTTATCTGCGTAAGAATGAGAATTTCTTCCTAAAATCAACATTTATTTATTCTTTAATTGTTTTCGGACAACGATGGATGGTAGGGACAGACTTTCCTAATTATCTCAGGTACTACTTAAGAGGGCATATAGGTCGGGAGCCATTATATTTTGGATTACAGGAACTATTTTCAAGTTTTGATTTATATTTTGGTTTGTTTATCTTTCTAACCCTATTTATCACATTATTTAACAATTTTCGTTTTATTAAAAAGCTACATACAAATAAAACGTTAGTTATATATATTTATATGTTTTCTGAAATATATTTTGCACAAATGTCACAAATTAGACAGTTTATTGCAATTAGTTTTTTCATTAATGCTTTTTATTATGCTTATCATAATCAATTTAAGAAGGCGATTTTTATAAGTATCTTTGGTAGCTTGTTCCATATTTCTGGTTTTTTTGTTGCACCTTTCTTATTTATCCGATTGAGATGGAATAAAGTTACTGCCCTATACGCACTATTAATTGCTAGTATACTTCCATTTTTCGACTTTTCGTTAATGTTTAAACTACCAATTTTTAGTGCATACTCGAGGTATGTAGATAGTATTTTCAATGTAAATTTAAGTATCTTTCATTACTTGAAGTTTTACTTTATGATGATTATTTTTATATTCGTCATTTGGAATTTGAGAGAGAAAAATTCTAGAGAATTCCAGATGTTATTTAGTGGTTTGATTTGGTATCTATTGTTCTATGGTGCAAGCTTTCAATTTGCACCGTTTATACGTGTAAGTTTTTATTTTAAAATATTTGAGATTACTTTTGTAGCATTAGTAGTGAATAATTTGAACTTATTCTCAAAGAGTCTCACCCGCTTAACTCTTATTAGTGTTTTCATCGGTATATTCACAGGCTTTGTGATAACAGATCCATACAACATTCAGGACTTTCAATGGCGACCATTGACAATTCGTGAAAGTAGAAGTGATGCTCAATTAGAACAGGAAGTTGCAGATTATAATAGAAAAATTAAGATGGAAGCAAATGATAGGTGATAAAATGATTAAGCAAAAATTGGTTTCTGTTATTATTCCAACATATGGTAGACCAGATACTTTATTATCTGCCATACAATCTGTATTAGAAAATTCATTTTCTGAAATTGAAATAATAGTCGTGGACGATAATGATCCTGATACAGAATCTCGTAAAGAAACAAGCGAGTTGATGAAAAGTATTGAAGATAGTCGCGTAAACTATCTTCAACACCAGAAAAATAGTAATGCATCAGCAGCTAGAAATACAGGTTTAAGAAATGCTAAAGGTCAATATATTTGCTATCTAGACGATGATGATGAATTTCGGGCAGATAAATTAGAAAAACAAGTTATATTTTTAGAAAATCATTTAGAATATGATGCGGTCTACTGTGGTTGGAAAAAAGATGGAATGGATGTTTATCCTAAATATTCAGGTAGTCTAACGAAAGAATTACTACTAATGGATTATACACCAATGACCTCTAGTATCATGTTTAGACGAGAAGCGATAGAAAAGCTGAAGGGCTTTGATGAATCTTTCCAAAGACATCAAGATTATGAATTAATGTTACGATTTTTTGAACAATATACAATAGGGTTTGTTCCAGAAATATTATTAGATAGTGGTAAAAATCAAGGTGAAAATAGATTGTACGGAGAAAGACTCGATGAATTGAAAGCATTTTATTTAAAAACTTTTGAAAATAAAATCATGGAATTAGATCAAAAAGAACCTGGTTTGAAAGATGATATTTATAGCAAACACTATGCTTCTAATTTTTGGAACCATATTAATCATAAGAACTATAAGCTTGGTTTCAATATCTTACTGACTAATTTAAAAAATCGGCCGACGAAATTCATACGAGATATAATAGCGTTCTTGTATAAACATGTTCAAAAGAAATTAAAAATAATGAAGACGAACAATAAATAAGTTAATACAATTGAGAATTTTACTACACAAGTAATTATAGAAATCAATGATATTATTTTGATACTAAGATGCAAAAATAATTAGAAAACATATTATATAGAGATTCTAGGGTGGTAGAATACTATATATCTACTGAATAACAAATTAGAGATGAGTTGTGGTACAATATTTTGTAGCGAAAAATATCAGTATTACCTCATCGATATTTCGTTTGAATTTTCAATAACTATAAAGTTCAAACGTTGAGGCCCTATAGCTCAGTGGATAGAGCACTCGTTTCCTAAACGAGGTGTCAGAAGTTCGATTCTTCTTAGGGTCGTTACTATATAGTAATCACGATAAAAAAAGAGGGCAGAAGCGCTCGACATTAGAAAAAAATTTGAATCAAAGAGAGAATCAGGAGGTAACGATGAGACCCATATTGACCGTTATTATGCCCGTCTACAATACTTCAAGATATTTGAAAGAATCAATTAATAGTATTCTAAATCAAAAAATAGATAATATTGAGTTTATCATTGTTAATGATGGATCAACAGATGAAAGTGAAAATATAATAAAATCTATAATGAGTGAAAATAAAAATATTATGTATTTTTATCAAGAAAATTCAGGACAAGGAGCTGCAAGAAATCTTGGTATCTCTTACTCAACCGGTAAATATATTTATTTCATGGATTCTGATGATATTTTAAAAGAAAATACATTTTTAAATTTAATAAATTTATTAGAAAATAAATCTTTAGATGCAATATTCTTTGATGGAGAAGATTTCCTTGACATTACCGATAATAATTTGAATAAATTGACTAATACAAATTACCATAAAAAAGAAAGTTATGGATATTATGAGAATGGACAGGATTTATGGTTAGATTTGATCAATAAAAAAGAATTTAATGTTTCTCCATGTTTATATATTGTTAAGAGAGAGATTTTAATAGAGAATAATTTATTTTTTTTTGAAGGGATTATTCATGAGGATCAAATCTTTACTACTAAATTATACTTTTTTATTAATAGATGTTTACATATCAATGAAATTTATTTTTTACGTAGAGTTAGATCAAATTCTACTATGACATCTAACAAACGAATGGGTAAATTATATGCTTATATTACAATATTTAAAGAGCTGTACAAGTTTGCTAAAAAATATACTTGGAGTAAAATAGATATAAAAAAAGCATTCTTTCGATATTTATCTGAAATTGCTATCATTATTAATGTTTTATCTAATGAGTTAGATAGCGGTAGAGATGAGTTAGAAAAAATTAGAAAAATTGTAAAGAATGACAAAATCTTTTCTATAAAAGCTAAATTATCATTTTTTAATTTACCTTTATATACAATGTTAGGTAAAGTAAGTAAAAAATTAAAAAGGATGTTTAAATGAATAATACGTATAATAGAAACACTATTTTTAGCTCATTTATATGGAAATTTATGGGCTCCAGTGGTCAACAGGTAGTTTCTTTAGTAGTGCAAATTTTGTTAGCTAGACTACTTTCACCCGAAGAATTTGGTACAATGGCGATTGTGCTAGTATTTGTAAACTTAGCACAAGTTATTGTTGATGGGGGATTTAATACAGCTCTAATTCAAAAAAAAGAGGTTGATGATTTAGATTATTCCTCAGCACTAATTACTTCAGTTGGGATTTCCGTTATTTTATATATAATATTATTTATATTTGCACCTAATTTTGCCAGTTTTTATGGGGATATAAATTTAATTTTATATTTGAGAACAAGTGGTATTATTTTCATAATAAATGCTATATACTCTATTCAAATTGCATATAATTATAAAAAATTACAATTTAAAATAACCGCTCAGGCTAGTATTGTTGCGACAATTATTTCTGGGTTTATTGGATTAGCAATGGCATACTTTGGAATGGGAATTTGGTCATTAATAATTCAGCAAATATCATCTTACTTTATTAATGCTTTAATAATGTTGTTTATCACAAAATGGTTTCCAAAATTCACATTTTCTTTTGAACGATTTAAAGATTTATTTGGCTACGGCTCAAAAATTCTTATTTCAAGCCTTATATATCGAGCATATTTAGAGTCTAGGACTTTAATTATAGGGAAATTTTATTCATCATCGGCTTTAGGTTTTTATCAGCGTGGTGAGCAATTTCCTAGAGTAGTTGTCAATAATATAGATGGTACTATACAATCGGTTATGTTACCTACCTTATCAAATAATCAAGAAAATATTCCTGCTTTAAAAAGTATGACAAGAAGGGCTGTAAAAACAAGTTGTTTCTTAATTTTTCCAATGATGATTGGAATGGCAGCAACCTCAAAAAATATTGTGGAAATTGTACTAGGAAGCCAGTGGTCCGAAGCTATTCCATTTTTATTCGTATTTTCTTTAACTTATTCTATCTGGCCTTTAATAACAATTAATCAGCAACCTATGAAAGCTTTAGGGAGAAGTGACTTAGTTTTAAAAACTGAAATTCTTAAGCGAATTATAGGCATTACTATTATTCTTTTGACTGCTAGAATAAGTGTTATGGCCATAACTATCGGATTTTTCTTTGAAAGACTTATTGAAGCTATTATAAATTCTATACCAAATAAAAAACTAATAAATTATTCATTGATTGAGTTGATTCTAGATGTAACTCCTTCTCTATTAGTAGCTATTGTCATGGGAGTTTTTGTATATATGATTAATTTTATTCCACTAAATTCTAATCTACTGATACTTATTATACAATTAATTTCTGGTGCTATATTTTATTTCGGTGGGGCGATTTTGTTTAAAAATAGTAGTTTTACATATCTAGTTGAAATTCTTAGAAGTTATAAAAAATAATATTTCAATTGAATTAAATAAGTTTATAAATAGCGTCTATGGATTGATTACTCCCTAGACGCTTTATATTTGTTACAATGGAGAAAGTCTGAGAGAGAGGTTTATGCAGTGTTAACAATTATTGTGCCTTGTTATAACGAGGAAGAAACTATACCACTTTTCTTTAAGGCTATAGAGAGCCAAAAAAAATATCTTAATGAGCCGATTGAATATATTTTTATCAATGATGGATCTCAAGATGAGTCCATTAAAAAAATTAAAGAATTAGGACTTCAATTTACGAATGTGCATTTTATTGATTTTTCTAGAAATTTTGGTAAAGAAGCTGCTATGTTTGCGGGATTACAAAAAGCAAGTGGTGATTTTGTAACGATTATGGATGCAGACTTACAAGATCCACCAGAATTATTGCCGGAAATGTTAATGATGCTAAATAATAATCCTGAACTTGATTGTGTGGGAACTAGAAGAATCGACCGGAATGGCGAGTCAGCTACTCGTTCATTTTTAGCAAAAACTTTCTATAAACTAATGGATAAAATTTCAGATGCACAACTAGTTGATGGGGCACGCGATTTTCGAATGATGCGCAGACAAATGGTGGATGCAATTCTAATGCTTACTGAGTATAATCGATTTTCAAAAGGTTTATTTACTTGGGTAGGGTTTAATACCGAATATCTAACCTATAACAATCGAGAAAGAGTGGCTGGCGAAACTTCCTGGTCTTTTAAACAACTTTTTCGCTATTCGATTGAAGGTATAACTGACTTTTCAGATCTCCCCTTATCAATTGCAACCTACATGGGTGTGATTTCGTGTGTCATTGCTGTGCTATCACTCGTTGTTATCGTATTGAGAACTTTAATATTTGGTGACCCAACACAAGGTTGGCCATCGCTGGCTTCTATAGTCTTATTATTAGGAGGTATCCAACTTCTCTGTATTGGTATTATTGGCAAATATGTGGGTAAAATTTATTTAGAAACGAAGAATCGACCTATTTATATTATCAAGGATACGGATTTAGATGTTTCGAACAAGTCAGATATAGAAGAGAAATAAGGTGTCGGATGCGAAATTTAATCTCTCAAATTATAAAGTTTGGGCTCGTGGGTATCATAGCTACTGTTCTCGATTTCCTAGTATTAACAGTATTGACAGAATTCCTAGGTATCCATTATCTACTATCCGCGGCCATTGCATTCACGGTGGCAACAGTATTTAATTACATCGCTTCAATGAAATATGTCTTTGCTAGCCGTTATGGAAAAGGGCAAAAGCACCAAGAATTATTCATTTTTGTTGTGCTATCTTTAATCGGACTTGGACTTAATCAGGTCTTTATGTGGTTTGTTGTTGAAATTACCGTTCTACATTATATTATTGCTAAGGTGTTGGCCACATTACTTGTTATGGCTTGGAATTTCATCTCAAGAAAAATTTGGTTGGAAAAATAATTTTTCCAATTATCAAAAAATCGCTACCAATGTACTTAGTTTCCTAGGTGCTTGGTAGCGATTTTGTTGTTTATATTAATTGTTTGCTTCTTCTAAGCTGTCTACTTGACCTTCTAGTGTTTCAATACGAGATTCCATCTCTTGGATTTGAATGTTAATTTCTTCAGTTTTATCAATTGTTGGTGCTACATCTTCATGGGGGTTCATAATCGTGATCAACCAAATCAAAAGAAAAATAATGGCTACGGCGAGTGTGATATATAACCAGTTTAATTTGGGAGACCCTTTATCTAGATATTCCAAGGTTTCCTCAACTTTTTTTCGGTCCATGTTTTTCAAACGATTATACAGTTCATTCAAATCTTTTTCGTTGTGTTTAGGGTCGTGTGACATGGTTAACCTCCTTTAACTTGTTTATAAAAGTAAATTACGGTTAGATCATTAGAAAGCCCATTCGCCTTGACGGAAGATAGGGAACACATTCCCATCTGCATCGATGCCATCGATATCCATTTCAGCAGACCCAATCATGAAGTCAACGTGGACATGGCTACGGTTAATGCCTGCTGCCTGTAATTCTTCTTCAGACATGTCAGTGCCTCCTTTAACGTTAGTTGGGTAAGCAGCACCGATTGCCAAGTGGTTTGAAGCATTCTCATCAAATAAAGTATTATAGAAGGTTAAATTACTTTGAGAAATTGGTGATTTGTGTGGTACTAAGGCTACTTCACCTAATCCTTGGGCGCCATGATTATTAAAGATTAAATCTTTCATGATTTGTTCCCCTTTATCAGCAGTAACATCCACAATCTTACCGTCTGCAAAGGTTACTTTGATGCCTTCAATTGTTGAACCCGCGTAAGATAGTGGTTTGGTTGAAGTGACGTAACCATCCATGACGTTTGTATTCGGTGCTGTGAAAACTTCTTCAGTTGGCATATTGGCAATGAAAGGTGAGCCTTCAGGGTTAAAGCTTTGAGCAGATACCCAGATATGTCCTTCAGGTAAACCTAGTGTTAAATCAGTGCCTGGTGCTTTATAATGCAATTTTTTAAATTGTTTATCGTTTAATTTTTGTGCTTTTTCATCTAGTAAGTCACGGTGTTTATTCCATGCTTCCACTGGATCATCTTCGTATACGCGACTAGCTTTAAAAATCGCATCCCATAGTGCATCTGTTGCGGCTTGTTTATCATTCGCTAATTCTGGGAAGACATGTTTAGCCCATCCAAAGTCTGCAGCCGCTGCAACGGTCCATTTAACTTGATCATTCATTGTTGCAGAACGTACAACTTTTAATTTTTGACCGCGATTAGTTTGAACGGTATCAATTTTACTTGAGTCAATACCATTCAATAAATCTGGGTCTCCAGAAACGATTGAAAGGCGTGATACTTTTTGATTTAAAATCAAATCTTCTTGGCGAGCGATTGTGTAGTCTGCAACTTCAGCTAAATCTTCTGTAGTTTGGTATTCAAAGTCTAAGCGGTTAGTATAATCATCTTTCCAAGTGAAGTGTACACGACGAGCGCCGTTCTCATATGCATGTTTTGCTAAGAAGTGGGCTAGAGGGGCTTGGTCGACAGCGATATAAATCATTACGTTGTCACCTTTTTGTACGTTAATACCTTTTTCGATTAATAGGTTTGCATATTTGTCTAATAATTGGTCAAAATTTTCCATATAGATTAAATCCTCCTAATATTTATTGTTGTTGGTAGGTGCTTACACATTGCTGAGCAAGTTGTTCAATTGCGGGAATATCTTCCTCTTCTGGATATAATTCAATTTTCACAGCTTCACCAGCTTGGATCGCACCAGCTTTTTTGAATTGTAAGGTGAAATCATCAACAGATTTACAGAAAGCTTCGTAGTCATATTCACCAGACCCTAATGTTGCGAAGATTTTTCCAGTGAGGTCTACATCCGCCAATTCTTCATAAAGGTCTAAAATTTCATCCGGTAAATCTGCTGCAGCACCATAGGTATAGGTGACGACAACACAGATATCCTCTTCTAGAAAATCGGTCGCATAAACAGATTGGCATTCCACCATACGTGCATCTACGCCTAAATGAACTAGGGATTTGGTCATAATATTTGCTATTTCTTCATCGTTTCCCGTTAAAGAAGCAAAGGTAACTAGTGCTTTTGGCAATATGGTTCGCTCCTTTCAATTATAGTTTTCATTCCTAATTAAAATTATAGCAAAAAAAGCACTCTTTTACGATATAGAGTGCTTTCATTCAGTATATAAACAATTGTCTAAGCCAATCGATAGCTATCAATATGTTCAAATGCCATTTGAGTCTCTTTGGGTAGTTGCATTTTTAAATAGTTAAAAATGATCTCAAATAATACACGAGCATCGTCAAAACGGTTTTCTGAAATCAACCGTACGATATCACTTAAGTACATCATGAATGGATACATATCTAAAATGAAATCAGTAGGTTCATCAGATTGGTATCTTTCCAAAATTGCCGTCATAACAGTTCGAGAACATTCTAATGCTTCTTTGACTAAGAAGTCATGGTTACCGATATCTAATATGGTTTTCAATACGGCTTCGCTAGTCGTTAAAAAGTCATCGAAGTTTTTTTTCATCGTAAGCTTTTCTAACTGCTGCTACTTTTTCTTCTAGAAGGGGACGGTATTTTTCACCATCTACCTTTTGTTTAATCATTTGGTCTAACATTCTATAGCTAATGATGAGTACGTAACGTAAACGATGGGCTACAAAATCAATTTTAGGCGGGTTTTCAGCTACAAAAAATCCGCGATATGGAATCATGTCGACATAACCTTCATCCGCTAGCGTACTTAGAGAAGCACGAATCGGACTACGACTGATATCTAAATCTTCAGAGATAAAAGCTTCAACAATATGGAAGCCCGTCTTCCAGTTTTCGCTAAGGATTTGATCCTTTATGTGTAAGTAGGCAACTTGTTCTAGTTTCTGTGTTTTTCCCATGCCATTCACCTCGCTCAGGCCATTGGTTGATACATTTCATATTTGCCTGTTTAAAATATGCAAAAAAGTTTTCTTACTGACTTAATCATACCAGTTTAAAAGAGAAAAAGGCAAATATTATCATTAAAAGTTATAAAAAAATTAAAACGGTTACATGTTATCAGGGGGATGGATTCATTTTATTCCGTTTGATTTTAAGGTATAATGAATGTGAATATAAAGGAAGGACGAGAGTAAATGATAACATTAAAATCTGCCCGTGAAATAGAAGCGATGAAAAAAGCAGGTGCTTTACTAGCTAGTATTCATGAGCAATTACGTCCAATGATGGTTCCTGGTGTAACCACAATGGAAATAGAAGCTTTTTTCGATAAGAAGATTACTGAAGCTGGTGCTATTCGTGAACAAGTGGGCTTTGAAGGTTATGAGTACGTAACCTGTATATCTATTAATGATGAAATCTGTCATGGCTTTCCATTCCCTGATCGCGCCTTAAAAAATGGCGACATTGTCAGTGTAGATACAGTTTTATCCCTAGATGGATACTTTGCTGACTCTTGCTGGACTTATGGTATTGGTCAAGTGGATGAAGAAGGGCAACGTTTAATGGACGTTACAAAAAAAGCACTGGCATTAGGTATTGACCAAGCACGTGTAGGTAACCGTATTGGTGATATTGGTGCGGCTATTCAATCCTATGTTGAAGGGGAAGGTTTCTCTGTTGTACGTGAGTTTGTTGGTCACGGTATTCAACCAACGATGCATGAAGGCCCATCAATACCTCATTACGGCGTAGCAGGTAAAGGGCAACGGTTACGGCCTGGGATGACGATTACCATTGAACCAATGGTGAATACTGGTAAATGGCAATCAAAAATGGATGCTAACGGCTGGACAGCACGCACAATAGATGGTGGACGCTCAGCACAATATGAACACACCATAGCAATCACAGAAGATGGTCCAATTATTTTAACCCAACAAAAAGACTAACCGTCATCAACAAACCATTAAGGGATGAGTAATCAAACTTAATGGTTTTTTGGCATAAATAATTATTAAGATTGTTTAAATCCCAATGCAGTAAATTTTCATTGTGCTATAATATATATTGCCTAAGTTTGCACAAGATGATTTAACAATTTTATGCTATAAAAATAGCAAATTTCCCAATAATTCACCAGAGGAGCGCTTATGACAAAGCAAGATAATCAACCAAAAAATGGTCCTAGTCGCCGTGATAGTAGAAGGAACAAAGCGTTCAATATAAACGCATTGCTTTCCTCAAAATGGTTACCTAAAGAAAAGAAAACCTATTGGATTTTAGGTACTGCAGGATTAGTTGTGGTGGCTTGTTTGATTATGTTTAAGGTATACGCAGATATTTCAGGTTTTGGTTCTAATATCTATGAGGATGTGAACGCAGAAAAAATTCGTGATGCGGATGCGCAATTAAAAAATGGCGAGCCCATCACAATTTTATTAACTGGTATAGATAGTGGGGCGCTCTACTATGAAGATGTTGAGGAAACACGCACGGATGTCATGATGGTGTTTACCATTAATCCAAAAACCAACGAATCAACTGTTGTGTCAATTCCAAGAGATGCCTTAGGTGTTCAAAGTGACACGGACGAGTTTGATAAATTAAACCATGCTTATATGAATTATGACGGGATTGAAGGAACAATTAACTCCCTACAACGTTACTTGGATATCCCTATTGATTATTATGTAAATGTCAATATGCAAGGATTTATGGATGTGATTGATGCTTTGGGGGGCGTTGAAATCACGCCAACATTAACCTTTACACAAAATGAAGTGTCCTTTACTGAAGGGGAAACACGAACCTTATCTGGCTTAGAAGCCATGCAATATGTGCGGATGCGTAAAGTTGACCCAGAAGGTGATATTGGCCGTGAGAAACGCCAACAACAGTTAATCGAGGCTGTAGTGGATAAGGTGATATCCTTAGGCACAATTACGAATTATAATGATATATTAGATGTGCTTGGCGATGATGTGAAAACAAACGTAACGGTAGATAATATGTTTGCCTTACAGTCTAAATATTTACCAGCTATGGATAACTTGAATAAATTAGTCTTTGATGATTATGTCGATTTAAATCTTGATTTTGGCTACTATATGTTAATTCCTGAGTTAGCACGTTTAGAGAACGTGTCTATTATGCAAGAGAATATAGACTATGAAGGAACGAATACAGTGGTGGTTTATCCTGTAGAGTTTGGTGTTGAATCTACCTACTTCCCAGTATCTGATTTAAATTGGGATGGTGTATTATCAGATGATGAGATGGCCATCAAACCAGGTATATATACAAGAGAAGACCTAAATGAGCTGGTGAAATATATATTTGGTTATTCAATTAATGATTATCTAGCATCAACGGGCAATACAGACTTGATTGATGAACAGGATGATCAAACCATTCCAACAAGTTTAGATGATGACTTGTTAGCTTATATTACTGGTGGTTTTGATCCTAGTGGTTCTGTAAGTGAAATGACTAGTGACGACTTAGATAGTTATGGTAATACGGGCGTGGAAGATGCAACTAGCACTTATGATTATGCTGATACTTATTCAGAAACGACGAACTACCCTGATATTTATAGTGAAGAAGTACCGGAAACGGGTGCAGAAAGTGATAGTGTACCAACAACTTCACCATCCACAACGATTCCAGAAGAATCATCAGTAACCTCAGATCCACCAGTTATTTCAGAAGAATCAGTTACTGAAACGCCGGTTGAAGATTATACCGTAAGTGAATAAAATTAAAAAATCAATAGTTATCTTTGAGGAGGAGGGATTACATGGCAAACAGAGAAAGTCGCCATCGTAGAAGTCAACGAGAGGAATATTATGAGGACAGACCCCGTAAAAAACGTCGTGGCTTCTTGGGGTGTTTTGGTTGGGTATTGTTAGCACTTTTAATTATTGGCGGTGGCGTAGCTGCATATTCTTATTATCGTATCAATCAAACTGCAGACGCTATTTACCAACCAGCAGATGCGGATGGTGCAGACCCAGTAGAAAAAGTGCGTGATAAAGAGGTAACTATTTCGGATAAGGAACCAGTGTCTATTTTATTAATGGGTATGGACTCGGGTGGTTCAAGAACGACTGGTGAACAAAATACAGATGTGATGATTCTTGTAACAATCAATCCAAATACTAAAACGGCAAAAATGGTGTCTATTCCTCGTGATACCTACATTTCTGATATAGACTTTAAGATTAATGGGGCATATGCTATGGCTGGTGGCCCATCAGGTTCAATTAATGCGGTTCAAAACTTGTTAAATGTACCGGTTGACTACTATGCCCTAGTAAATATGACAGGTATGATGAACATCATTGATGCGATTGGTGGTGTATCATTGTACAATGATTTCACTTTTTCACAAGATGAATATACCTTCCCAGAAGGTCAAATTACTTTGGAAACGGGTGCTGAAGCGTTAGCTTATGTCCGTAACCGTTATGATGATCCAAATGGTGACTATGGGCGAGCTGATCGTCAACGCCAAGTTTTATTAGCTATCTTAGACAAGTATGCAGATGTTTCAAACATTGGTAGTTTAGGAAGCCTTATGGAGACTGTGCAAGCGAATGTCACAACTGATTTAACAGTTTCAGAGATGACACAATTGGGCTTAAATTATCGAGTAGATTCTGAAAATGTAACATCCACTACCTTAGTTGGTACAGGTGATATGTCTACAGGCATTTACTACAATATCTTATCTGAAGCACAAATTTCAGAAACATCAGCAGAACTTAGATCACATCTAGAGCTAGATTAAACTGTATGATTTAAAATATGGTGAAGGTGAGACAAAAGTCGCTTAGGATTGACCTACTGAACCAAAAGGCGAACAATAATGAAATATTATTGGAGACATTTGGGCAGTATCGGACAATGCTGACTTTTGGCACCCAATTATAAACGTTCTTATTAGCAAAGAGAGGCTGAGATATTTTTGTCCCGGCCTCTCTTTTTTGATTAAAAATACGGTGAATAGGTCATTTTTCAAGTATAATAAAGTCAATAGACAATGATGAGGAGGAATAATGGATGATAGGTGTGATTGGTAGTATTTCAACAGATTTTGTTGTGACAACAAACCGTGTGCCTAAGCAGGGTGAAACTGTATATGGAGAAGCCTTTGAGACAACTTATGGTGGCAAAGGTGCTAACCAAGCAGTGGCTGCTGCGAGATTAGGTGGTCAGGTGAAGATGTTTGGTTGTGTGGGTGGTGATCAATTTGGTAAGGAAACAAAAGCCAACCTAGAAGATAATGGTGTAGATGTTTCAGCAGTGAAAACCATCGAAAATACGACGACTGGTTCTGCACATATTACTGTTTTCGAAGGGGATAATGCCATCGTTTATGTTCCAGGCGCTAACCAATTAGTGACGATTGACTATTTGAAATCTGTGGAAGAGGACTTGCTTGCATGCGATTATTTTGTCATTCAAAATGAAATCCCTATGCCATCAATTCAATATTTGATTGACCTTGCAGATAAGCATGATATTAAGGTGACTTATGACCCAGCACCCTTTATTGAAATTGATCCGTCTTATTTGAAGAAAGTAGATTATCTATTACCAAATGAAACAGAAGCTAAGGAAATGTTTGGTGATGTGGAAGCAGACCAATTGCTAGGGCAGTATCCAACCCAACTGTTAATCACCCTTGGAGGAGACGGTGTCTTATATCATGATGGTAATCAGCCTGTTCATGTTCCTGCTATTAAAGGCGAGCTTGTAGATACTACAGGGGCTGGGGATACTTTTTCAGGAGCACTTACAGTTGCCTTATCAAAAGGGAATAACTTAACAGATGCTATTCAATTTGCCGCAATTGCAGGCTCATTATCTGTTTCAAAATTTGGTGCGCAAGGGGGCATGCCAACGCTTGACACATTAAAAGCGCACAAGCAATTCAATGTAAACTGGCAAGTATAACATACATATTTTAGTGGAAATAGGGAGCTGATTGTCGTTCAGTCCCTTTTTTATTGATGAAAAATATTATCAGATTAAAAGTTCGTATTTCAATATAAATTCTATGGACCTTTATTTTTAAAATTTGGATTTGATAACATTCATATGTTATTAACTTGTTAATGTTCGTTTATAGTCGCGTTTGATATATAAAAAGTAGCAAAAAACTGTTGTATTTTGACAAAATGCCCAAAAAAGCGACGAAATAAAGCTTGCAATTGAGAAAGTAAGTGTGTAGAATACGAATTGGTGTTTACGGACACCATTTGTTGTTGAAGTTATTGATAGAGAGAAAGGCGAGTTGAATTCGTGGAAACTTTTGATTATGAACAAGTCCAATTAATACCTGCTAAATGTGTGATTACAAGTCGTAGCCAGGCAGACACATCAATTGAGTTTGGCGGTCGTGAATTTAAAATACCAGTTGTGCCAGCGAACATGCAAACTGTATTAAATGAAGCATTAGCTGAAGAATTGGCCCGCAAAGGTTACTTCTATATTATGCACCGCTTTGAACCAGAAAAACGCATGGCATTTATTAAACGTATGAATGCTGAAGGTTTATTTGCGTCTATTTCTGTGGGTGTAAAACCAGAAGAATATACTTTCATCGATGAAATCAAAGCAAGTGGTGAAAAAGTAGACTATATTACAATTGATATCGCACACGGTCATGCAGAGACTGTTATCGATATGATTAAATATATTAAAGAACAAATTCCAGAAACATTTGTCATTGCAGGTAACGTTGCAACGCCTGAAGCCGTTCGTGACTTAGAAAATGCAGGTGCGGACGCTACAAAAGTTGGGGTTGGACCTGGACGTGTATGTATTACTAAAATCAAAACAGGTTTTGGTACTGCTGGTTGGCAATTACAAGCGATTAAGTTATGTGCTAAGGCAGCACGTAAACCAATTATCGCTGATGGTGGTATCCGTACAAATGGAGATATCGCAAAATCTGTAAGATTCGGTGCATCTATGGTAATGATTGGTTCATTATTAGCTGCCCACGTTGAATCACCAGGTGAAACTGTAGAGCAAGATGGTGTTACTTATAAAGAGTACTTTGGTTCAGCATCTCAATTCCAAAAAGGTATCTACAAAAATGTGGAAGGTAAGAAAATGTTGATTGAAAGCCGTGGTAGCTTATGGCATACATTGCGTGAAATGGAAGAAGATTTACAATCAAGTATTTCATATGCAGGTGGTCGTGACCTAGGTGCTTTACGTACAGTTGACTACATGATTGTACCAACAATTTACAATGGTGACTAAAACTAATTCCAATAATAAATATATAAGGGCTGTAGCAGAAACTGCAGTCCTTTTTTGAATGCAAAAATATCATCATTTTGATAGCCAGCTTGGAATGTGCAAGTCCTTTTCCCTATAAGTAAAGAAATGTGGTATGATTAGGGATGCAGTTTTTGAGAGAGAGGTGTTATTGGTGGCCAGAAGAAGACAGAATGAGCCTTCGAATAAGCGTGTATTTGCCATGCTGTTATTGGCTGGATTGATCCTATTTCTTTGGGTTGGCAATCGAATGGCGGAAGAGCGATTGTCTGAGCCGGTAGGGGTTGCTAAGGAAGTATCTAGAACTTCATCAATCTATCAAGATATTTTAGAGGACCACCAGTTAACCTCTGAACATTCACGAGTTGAGCAGGCGGATGAGGGGCAAAAGAATGACCATGAGAATAGTGCCATAGAAGAAAGTACTTCAGTGGATAGTCAAACTGAAAGAGGGTCTAAGCTTGAGGTGAGACAGGGAGCCTCATCAGCTGAAGAGGCTGGTGATTTAGACCAGCTTTACCACCAGAACCCACCTGACGTACCAGAGGGGCAAGCTTATGTAGAAGTAAATGGAAATATTCCGGTATTCACTGATGCTGATTTGACAGCGGTTGATGAATCATGGGAACAATATGGTCCATTGGATGATTTGGGTCGAGTGACGACAGCTAATGCCTTGTTAGGGGTAGATTTGATGCCGGCTGAGTCGACAGCACGAGAAGCATTGACGTCAGTTACACCAACCGGATGGCAACAAAATCGTTATGAGATTGTATCCTCAGGCTGGTTATATAACCGTAGTCACCTCATTGGCTTTCAATTAACTGGCCAACAAGATAATTTGTTGAATTTGATGACTGGTACCCGTTATTTTAATGTGGAGGGTATGTTACCATTTGAAAACTATGTGGCTGCCTATATCGAAGATAGTGAGTATCATGTACGCTACCGAATTACTCCCTTATTTATGGGGGGTGAACTGTTAGCAAGAGGTATTTTTATGGAAGCTTATTCGATTGAGGATGATGGTGAATTACAGTTCCATGTCTACATTCCAAATATTCAACCAGGGATTGAAATTGATTATAAAGATGGCTCAAATCAATTAGCCGTATAAAATGAAAAGTCTGACTTGATTAAGCGTATTGCGATCAAGTCAGACTTTTTATTTATTAATGCATTTACTTATACGCGTTTACTTGTCGCTCTAAAAATTGCTCAGCGACTTGTTGTCCAAAGGCAAAAGACATTTGGGCATTGTTGTTGCCGTATTGTGTGGTCATAATCCAACGGCCGGTTAAGAATAGGTTTTCGTGTGTCGCAAATCGTTGGGAGGTGACTTGTCCCTTGGGCCAAGTTACCAATACACCGCCGTCTACAGCGGGGGTAAATAAGTCACGGTCAACCATATTTTTAATGAATGTATCTTGTTCAGTTGCTGGCAGCAATTGACTTTCAAATCCTGCTGCATTGACTAAGATATCCACATGTTTACTTGAACCATTCTCAAAGATGATTTCAAATCCCCCATCACTATGAGGTTTAATATCGGTGAGTTTATCATTAATAGATACCTTCTCCTCATCATACCACTGAATAATATCTTGTAGGGCCTCGTGGGTCATTTGGGTTCGGAAATGTTCAAAAATGTCTAAATATTCTTGTTTATAGGTATTACGATCAAGTACTGACATACCCATATATATATCAGGAAGATAAGGGGTGATGATGCTGGTATAGATTTGGAATATCTGTAAATCACGGTCATATTGTGTTAACTCTTGACGAATTTCAGTGATTGAACCAGTTCCGTATCGATCAATTACCCGTTTAATATCGACATCGTTAGCAGTCATATCTGCCATAAAAGTTTCTAAAATATTTGCTAGAGGGATATATCCATTGTGGGCTGCCTTTTGGCTTTTAATCCAATCCCAGTTAAAGGTCGCTTGAATATGTCCGTCGTATGGCCCTTGTTTAACGGAAGAAAATGGTGTCGAACGCGTGAAAAAGGTAATAGAACGCGCAAGTTGACCAGCAAAATGGTATTGTAGGTAACGCATAACATCTAGACCAGTTAAACCAGAGCCAATGATACCAATTTTTTGACTTGGGTCAAGAACGTCAAGTTTATCGCTGACAGGATAAGGGTCATGGATATACCCATCGTAACCAATTAAATGATAGTGATCAGCATAGGGTGGGTGTCCAATGTTTAAGAAAACAGCTTGATAAATCGTTTCTTGCCACTGACCATCAGCTGTTTGTATTTGGTAATGGTAAGGATTGTCTTGACTTCCAGTAATGGGCTGCCCAACTTGATCCACGACTTGTAAATCTTGGATACGTTGGTGGTGGATACGGACATGGTCATTGTTTAAGTAAGTTGCCATACGGTCCTTTAAATAAGCACCATACATAGCGCGAGGAATGAAAGCAGACGGATCACAGTAGTCTGGATGATGCGTTGTTAACCAATCTAATAAATCATGCGGATTATTAGCATCGATGGATAAATCTTTAGCTAGAGAATTCATGATCAGTTTATCGTCATCCTCTTGGTAGGGGAAGCCGTGACCTAAGTGGCCAGCTTCATCATAGATATCAATGGTTAGTGGTTGAGTAGGGTGTTGATTTTGAAAATCAATCAGGGCCTTTAAGCTGCCGTTTCCAGCTACACCTAAACCCACAATAGCAATGTTCATAATGGTCTCCTTATATCTTGTTAAAAATTGTGCTGAAGAAGAAAGCATATATATATTTGATCACATTCAAATATATTATCTACTTCCTATTACCGCTATAAATTATAGCATATTCCTATGTCTAAGAAGCAAAATCCCCATAAAATATCTGCAAGTCAAAAGAGGATAGGATTAAAATTTTCTAAATTTTATCTTAAGATAATGTTGTTCTATCCAAGAATATGGTATTTTTGTTGAATACGAAAAGGAGTTACACTTATGAAACCAGATTTAAATAGACAATTGACAATGCGTGAGCTCATTGTCGTTGCTTCGACCTTGTTTGGCCTATTTTTTGGGGCCGGCAATATTATTTTCCCTGTTTTAATGGGACAAATGGCCGGTGACCATGTTTGGCAAGCAAGTCTAGGCTTTATTATCACAGCAACAGGACTGCCCTTATTAGCCGTAGCAGCTATGGGGATGACACACTCAGATGGTGTTTTTGAATTAGCGAGTAAAATTTCAAGAAAATATGCCTATTTTTTCACGATGGCATTATATTTAACCATAGGGCCATTCTTTGCTAGTCCAAGAACAGCTTCTGTTTCTTTTGAAGTTGGATTTGCAACGACTAGTTTTGCTGGTTCGCCTGTAGCGTTATTGATTTACTCAGCCTTATTTTTCGGTGTTGCTTTGGCTTTGTCCCTTAGTCCATCAAACATCATGGATTATATTGGTAAGTTTTTAAATCCCGTATTCCTTATTTTCTTAGCAATTATCTTTGTTCGTGCATTTACGATGCCAGAAATAAGCGTAAGTGAAGTTGAATCGATTGCTAGCTATTCAAATCAAGCCTTTTTCCAAGGGTTTTTGGAAGGTTATAATACGATGGACGTATTGGCAGCATTGGCTTTTGGTATCATTATTATTCGCTCAATCCGTAAATTAGGCGTGGATGAACCTAAAAACTTGGCCAGTTCAACAGTAAAATCCGGTTTGTTAACTGCGATATTAATGGGCTTAATTTATTTCAGCTTAGCTATTTTAGGTACACAAAGTCGTGGCTTTATTGATGTGCAAGAAAATGGCGGTATCGCGCTTTCCATGATTACCGAACATTACTTTGGAACTGCTGGCTCAGTCATTTTAGCTATCGTTATGGTCTTTGCATGTTTAAAAACAGCGATTGGCTTAATAGTGGCTTGTGCAGAAACTCTTGAAGAACTATTCCCTAATAAATTATCATTAAAGAAGTGGACCATTTTATTTGCAGTCTTATCCTTCCTTGTTTCAAATGTTGGATTAACCACGATTATTGGCTTATCAACGCCTGTGTTGATGTTCTTATACCCATTAGCGATTTCGCTAGTGATCATCGCCTTATGCGAACCTATTTATACCAGCAAGCATATTTATCGTTGGGTAACGATCTTTACAATGTTTGCAGCCTTATTCGATTTCATTAAAACTCTACCCAAAGGTATTTTTGATGCAATCGGTGGGGAAGCTATTGGTCATTTTGCGGAAATGTTTCTGCCATTCTATGCTTATGGATTTGGTTGGCTAGTTCCAGCACTTATTGGGCTTGTTATTGGCATTATGCTTACTGAAAAAGAGAAAAAAGCTGGTTAAAAACGACGACACCTCTACTTCTTCATTTGAAGTGAGGTGTTTTTTTATTTGCAAAAATTTAACGATCGTTTCTAAGCTTTATAGTAGTGCTTATGAAACTTTATACATCATCTAGTTATGGTAACTAGGAAAAGGGGTAGTTGTTAAAACTTACTCTTTTTTTAATCATGAGGTCATGGTAAACTATGTTGACACCATTTTTTGTACAATGATGTATTTTTTAAGGAGAGCCATAAATATGAAAACAGCAATTATCGTTGACTCAACAGCAACTTTACCAGAAAACTTAAGCAGTCTAGAGAATGTATTCCAAATAAAATTGAGTGTCATTTTTCCTGATGGGGAAGTGCGCGAAGATTCTAGTGACCCTCAAGTGATCTCAGATTATTACAATGAATTAGAAAATATGACAACATTACCAACAACGTCACAACCTACAAACGGACAAATTTATGACCTATATGAAGAAATCATTCAAGCCGGCTATGAAGAAGTGTACGGCATAGTGATTGCTAGTCAATTAAGTGGCACGCTGTCTTCATTAGAAGCAGTGTCAAGAACGTTTACCGATCAAGTGACCACCCATATGATTGATGCGAAGTCGACATCAGCTGTCTCACAACACTTAGTAGCTGAGTGTTTACGGTTACTAGCAGCAGGTTATACTGCAGATACTATCGTACCTGCTCTAAAACAAGTTGCTGATGAAAGTGAAACTTATATCTTGGTGGGGTCATTAGATAACTTAGTCAAAGGTGGACGTTTATCAGCTACTGGCGCTTTCTTTGGTAATTTATTGAAAATTACCCCATTAATTAAAATTGATAGAGCTGGATCATTAGAAGTGATTGATAAAATCAGAACTGAACGTAAAATGAGAGAAAAATTTAAGGCGATCTATCAAACTGCGCATGCCAAATACGGTGATCGGTTACATCTAGCTATTGCCCATTCTAATGCTTTAGAACGCGCCTTGAATATTGTTGGCAATATGTCTGACGATATAGATATATCTCAAGTTTCTGTTAGTGGCTTAACGCCAGTAGTAGGGACGCATGTGGGTAATGGATCAATTGGCATCTTTTTATTAGTGGATGCTGACTTATAATATTCGAGAAAAATGCGATTTATCGCATTTTTTTTGCTATAATGTACCTTGAATAAACACAAGGCACAAAGTGTTACAAGGAGGAAGACAGAATGCGATCAGCAATAATTGTGGATAGTACAGCAAGTTTGCCTGATGAGTTGAAGCATCATCCAGATGTATACGAGGTAACTTTAAAAATTGCGTTTAAGGATGGCGAAGTGATGGATGATACTACCGATGAGGTTAGTATGAAACATTTCTATCATAAAATGGTCAACGTAGATGAACTACCAACATCTTCTCAACCAGAACCTACGGATTATTACAAAATTATGGATGAATTAGTTGCCAAGGGTTACGATGAAGTCTATGGCGTATTTATGTCTAGTAAATTAAGCGGTACCTTTCAAACAGCTCGTATGATAATGCAAGAGTATGAAGATAAAATTAAAGTGCATTTGATTGATACGAAGGCAGTATCAATTATTATCGCACATGAAGTGAAAGAACTGGTTCGTTTAATTGAATCTGGTTACACAGCTGAGCAAATTATTCCAGCAATGAATCAGATGATTAAAGATTCAGAAATTTTCGTATTTGTAGAAGATTTAAATAATCTGGTAAAAGGTGGACGGGTAAAAGCCGCCTCAGCTTTTATTGGTGCCGTCTTGAAAATTTACCCTGTATTACGTTTTGAAGATGATGGTACGGTTGATTTATACGAAAAAATCCGAACTATAGGTAAAATCAAAAAATCTTGGTTGAAGATTTATGAAGAAGCACGCGAAAAATTTGGTGATAGATTACATTTAGGTTTTGCCCATGGCGATGCCTATGATAAAGCTGTAGCATTCAGAGACTATTTCTTAGAAAGTTATCCAAATGAAGAGATTATCATCCGGTACCTCACACCAGTAATAGGAGTTTACGCAGGTAAAGGGTCCCTAGGTATGGGCTTTTTGGTCGATGCTGATTTAGATTAAGTGAGGTAATATGTTATCAACACTGATTTATTTAGAAAATGATCTTGATCAATACTTGATGCTCCACCGTACTAAAAAAGCGAATGATATCAATCATGGTAAATGGATTGGTATTGGTGGTAAGTTTGAATATGGTGAATCGCCAATGGAATGCTTGGAAAGAGAAGTTTTAGAAGAATCAGGACAAGCCTTGAGTACAACTGTTTTCCGAGGTGTAGTCACTTTTATCTATGCGAATCAAGAACCTATGTATATCTTTTTATACACTGGAAAATTAGAAAATAATGCGGTTGGGGAAACGCGAGAAGGCGACTTAGCTTGGGTGGATAAAGACAAAATTTTTGACCTAACCCTTTGGGAAGGAGACCGTATTTTCCTTAAAGCATTAATCCATACCACCGCTACGATAGATATGAAATTGGTATATGACGAAAATGGTGTTTTAAAAAAGGTTGAAAAGCGGTAGAGTATAGAATAGTGATAAATGTTTGTTGTGAAATTGTAAGATGACCTTACTGTTTTTAAATATATAATCGGTATATATAGCATATTGTAGCAATCAGCATGCTGCATTTACAAAAAGGTTCAAGCATGCTGGATCTTTTTTATGTACCTAGCGATTTTAAAGCCATATTTACCAATTGAAAAAGGGGGGAATGTCATGATAGATATCCATAATCATATAATACCTGGCGTAGATGATGGGGCAAAAGATATAGAAATGGCTGTGGAAATGGCGAATGTTGCTGTCCGTGAAGGTATCACGCACATCTTAGCAACACCTCACCATCGTAATTCGGTATTTGTGAATGACCGGCGTAAAGTTGAAGAAGCGGTAGGTCAATTACAAATAGAGTTAGACCGTAGAGGCATTGATTTGATTGTATTCCCGGGTCAAGAAGTAAGACTTCATGGGGAATTATTGGACCATATCGATCAAGGTGAAATTTTATTTGCAGATTTAGACGGGCACTACATTTTAATTGAATTTCCAAGCCATGAAGTCCCACATTATGCAGAACAAATCTTCTTTGATTTGTTATCCCGTAATATTCGACCAATTATCGTTCATCCAGAAAGAAATCAAAAAATGATTGAAAAGCCAGCAATTTTAAAACGCTTTGTTGATATGGGCTGTTATGCACAATTAACAGCTGCATCGTATCTAGGTGAATTTGGATCTGGTGTTGCAGAAACGAGTCGCTTATTGATTGAAGAGAACCTTGTGCATATGCTAGCTTCAGATGCGCATCGACCAAGTGGACCAAGAGGGTTTAATATGGAAGCGGCCTTTAATAAATTGCAAGCAGAATATGGGACGAGCATTGTCTTTGATTTCAAAGCCAATGCGAAGAGTTTAGTGAATGGGGATCCCATGATTAGCAATTTTGTTTTAGATCAACCAAAACGGAAAAAGAGATTTTTTGGTTTGTTTTAGTATGTTGTATTGTTAAAAAAGGAAATTAGTTGGGAGCGTAACGCGTAAATGAATTTTTCGAAATACCAAAAATATTCGATACTAGCAATTGCTGATTTTGTATCAATATTCGTCGCTGGTTTTGTCGCATATTTACTACTTGAGATTTCTGTAGGTTTAACCGTGTCAATGACTGTAGGTTTATCTACTATCTATTTCATTGCTTATATACTAGCTAGTCTAGCCACAAAAAACTACAATTTGATTATTCGCTATATGAGTTTCAAAGGGGCGTCAGATTTACTGATTACCCATTTTATTGCGTCCATTTTAACCCTAGCGTCTGCAGCTATCATTTATAGGAATTTTTCCATTCGTTTAGTATTTTTATTAACTGTATTCGCTATAGTATTAACATTTATATCACGTGCATTATGGCGTTTCACAATGGATCGTAGAGATCATTTACCAAATGGTGAAGGGGTCTTTGAACCGACCCTACTTGTCGGAGCTGGCCGAGGAGGAAATACCTTCCTCAAACAATTTAAAAACGATGTGGCTTATCGTTTTGTTGGTTTTGTGGATGACGATAAAGATCTTTTGCATAAGAAGATGGATAATTTAAGTATTCTAGGACGAGTTGATGATATTCCAGATATTATTAAGCAATTTCATTTGCAAAATATCATTATTACTGCACCTACTTTACCAAGTGAAAAAATTGAAAAAATTTTAGATTGGGGTATTGAATATGATGTAGACGTTCGTCAGATGCCTTCAGTTGAAAAAACACTTTTAGGCTATCAAATGGATGCAGTATCTGGTCCTCAAGAAATTGAAATTTCTGACTTGTTAGGTCGTGAAGAAGTTGAACTTGATGATACAGACGCATTCCGCCAAATTTCAGGTAAAGATATCTTAGTAACAGGTGCTGGTGGTTCAATTGGTTCTGAGATTTGTCGTCAAGTAGCTAAATTCTCACCGCAGACGATTTATCTTTTAGGTCATGGAGAAAATTCAATCTACTTAATTAACCAAGAATTTGCACAAAAAGATTTACCCAATACACGTGTTATTCCAATAATTGCAGATGTGCAAGATAAAGATCATATTGAGCAAATCATGCAAACTTATAAACCAGATATTGTCTACCATGCAGCAGCACATAAACACGTACCTCTAATGGAGGCTAACCCAACTGAAGCTGTAAAAAATAATGTCTACGGCACAATGAATGTTGCAAATGCGGCTAAAAATGCAAATGTAGATGTCTTTGTTATGGTGTCTACAGATAAAGCAAATAATCCACCAAATGTGATGGGGGCTTCAAAACGTATTGCAGAGATGTTAGTGACGGGTATGGATAAAGTATCATCTCATACTAAATTTGCAGCGGTACGTTTTGGTAATGTACTAGGGTCACGTGGTTCTGTTATTCCTGTATTCAAGAAGCAAATTGAAAAAGGTGGCCCAGTTACAGTTACAGACTTTAGAATGCGCCGTTATTTTATGACGATTCCTGAAGCTAGTCGCTTAGTTATCCAAGCAGGAGCTAAAGCAAAGGGTGGTGAATTGTTTATCCTAGATATGGGTAAAGAAGTATTGATTCTAGACCTTGCTAAGAAAATGATTAAATTATCAGGCTTTACTGAAAAAGAAATCTCGATTGTTGAAAGTGGTATTCGTCCTGGTGAGAAATTATATGAAGAATTACTATTAACGGATGAAACTACTGGACAAAAAGTAGACGATAAGATTTTTGTTGGTAAAATTAAGAGTCGACCAATTGAAGAAATCTATGAATTTATTGAATCACTGGATTTAACTGCTGTAGATGATGATAGTTTAAATAAAAAATTAGTTGAATTTGTTCACCGTGATGCAAAAACATCTGAAAATGGATAATGAGAATTAAGTAAAAAATGATAGATAAATCAATATCTTATTGAAAACTTAAAAACTGGTATGATAGACTGACATAGTTATGATAATATATTCAAATAGGAAGTAAATAATATAGAATGATATTTGCTCGAGGAGGACGAGATGAACGATACCCAAGAAATCTCTTTAATTGAGATACTGAATATTCTGACAACGAATATTTGGAAGATTATTTCTACAACTATTATTGGGATTGTATTAGCAGCCTTAGTGACATTTTTCTTTATGACACCAAAATATACATCTACAACAGATATTGTTGTAAATAATACTGCGACTGCTACAACGGAAAATACAATCACTCAATCAGGATTACAAGCCAACTTGACGCTTTTAAACACTTACCAATCATTGGTTAGTCGTCCATTGGTTTTAGAGCCTGCGATTGCTGATGTTCCTGAAGCAGAAGGCATGACTGCTACTGAATTAGCAGAAAATGTGACTGTTTCAATGGATTCAGATTCTTTACTATTTACAATTTCAGTAGAAAATGAATCACCTTACGTTGCGGCTAACTTAGCTAATGCGATTGCTGTTAGCTTTGCTGAAGTTGTTCAACAAGTATTACAAGTTGAAAATGTTTCAATAGTAACACCCGCAGAGCCTAGTGAATCGCCAACTTCCCCAAATGTGGTTTTAAACATCATTATTGGTGCTTTGTTAGGATTAATCGCTGGGGTTGTATTGCAATTAGTAAATGCAATGTTAGATAATTCAGTTAAAAGTAGTGATATCGTGGAAGAGCTTGGATGGACTTTATTGGGATCAATTCCACAAATGGATAAAAGTAAAGTTGATGAGACGCGATTCAAAGGTAATGTAGTCAAAGATGGTCCAAGAAACCGTCGTCGTGTCTAGGAGGTTCTAATTTTGTTTAATAATAAAAGAAAACATTTTGACAAGATGAATGCAGAACAACGTCGAGGCGCTAGTTTAATCACTGTTACGCAACCAAAAGACACCATTTCTGAATCCTTCCGTCAAATTCGTACGAATATTCAATTCTCAATGGTTGACCATAATTTCAAATCGATCATGTTCACATCATCTGGTGTTTGGGAAGGAAAGTCAACTGTTACAGCGAATACAGCAGCAGTAATGGCACAACAAGGCTTGCGTGTGTTATTAGTAGATGCTGACTTACGTAAACCAACGGTGGCCAAAACATTTAATATTAATACAACGGTTGGATTAACGAGTTTATTAACTGATCGTGAAGCAAGCATCATGGATACAGTAAACTATGTAGCTGATGCAAATATTTATGTTTTAGCTGCTGGTCCGATTCCACCAAACCCATCTGAACTATTAGGTTCAAATCGTATGGCTGAATTAATTGATGAGTTAGAAGAGATGTTTGACTTAGTGATCTTTGATACACCACCAATTTTAGCAGTTACAGATGCACAAATTGTTGCTACACGTGTTGATGGTGTCATTGTAGTTGTGCGTTCAGGTATCGCAAATAAGAATGATGTTCGAAAAACAAAAGAACTTTTAGATGTCGTGAATGCAAATGTGATCGGTGCTGTCTATAACGGTGAAGATGTAAGTAAAGTAGGCTATGGCTACGGTTATGGTTATGGCTACGGCTACGGGCAAACTGATACAGATTAATTATATTTTATATTACAAGAAGACTGGACAAAAGTCGTTTACAATTGACGCACTGAATCAAAATCCGACAATGTTGACTTTTGAAACTTGATGATAAACGTTCTTGTATAGCAAAGAGAGGCTGAGGTATTTTTGTCCTAGCCTCTTTTTTGCATTTCCAGTAAAAAAGCACGTGCTTTTATAGTAGCTTTTATGCTTTATTTCTAAATGAGTGTGTTATCCTTGTTGAAGAAGATATAAAATCAGTTAGCGCATAAAGGAGTGTAAATATATGGATTATAGAAGATTTGGCGATGTTTTGGTTGTGCGTTTAGATAGAGGCGAAGAAATCATTGCTACGTTAGCAGCACTTGCTAAACGTGAAAATATCACTTTGGCAACGGTTCAAGGTATTGGGGCCTGTGACCAAGTGAAATTTAGTCTATATAATGTGGCAGAGCGTACATACAGCCCAAATGAATTACATGAAGAATTGGAGCTTACTTCATTAAACGGTAATATGTCGATGATGGATGGAGAATACTATAGTCATTTACATGCTACCTTTGGTCGTTTCAATGGGGCTGTAGTTGGTGGTCACTTGAATGAAGCACGAATTTCGGGTACAGGTGAAATTTTTGTTCACATGATTTCTGGTGAAGTTGAACGCTCTAAGGACGAAGCTGAAACAGGGTTAAATTTATTTGATTTCAATAAATCATATGCTGATTAGGACATAATAAACGCTTGGACATAAGTGAAGCGAAGGATAGAATAATTTTGGAAAATAGTGATTTCTGAAGTGAAGTAATAAATCAAAATTATTAATTATTGCAATGTTATATTGTAGGCATATTGAATTTGAAAAAGAGCTGGTTAAACAAAATTAGCTCTATTTTATATTTAAAGAAGAATGAAATTATTATTGAAACCGCTATCTTTTTGGCGTATAATTCGACGTGTAAGAGCTTACAGCAAAAAATGCAAAATGATTCAATCAAATTAATCGGAGGTTCATGATGTTACAAAAGACAATTCAAGCAAGATCAAAAGCCATTATTGAGATAGACGGTTTAAAGTTTAAAGACTTAAATGGTGACGGTAAATTAAATCCGTATGAAGACTGGCGTCTACCATCTGCTGAACGAGCAAAAGATTTAATTGGACGTATGAATAGCCGGGAGAAGGCTGGTATGTTTATTTTGACAGATAAACCGATGGGTATTTCTGTTGAAAAAGGTGAACCAACTAGCCACAACGGTATCATTTCTGAAGTTGATAAAGATCATGAAGTACCAGTACCAAAGCATGAATATCCAACTTCTACTTTATTGAATGATTTCCAATTACGTCATTTAATCGTACGTGAGAATGCAAAGCCGGAAGATATGACCACTTATACGAATACCATCCAAGAAATAGCAGAAGCATCACGGTTGGGTATACCAGTTGCGATCATTTCAAACTCAAAGAATGAGAATGAAGATGCTACGTTCAATGCAGAACAATCCATTCGGGAATTTACTACTTTCCCGGGAACGCTTGGTCTAGCTGCAATGGATGACCTAGCACTCATTGAAAAATTTGCTGAAATTGGTCATGAAGAGTTTTTAGCGAACAATATCCGTAAAGGGTACATGTATATGGTGGATACAGCAACTGACCCGCGTTGGTTCCGTACTTCTGGCACTTTTGGAGAGAACCCCGATGCGATTTCTGAAATTGCTGAAGTGATTATTCCAGCTTTCCAAGGAGATCAGTTAAATGAAGCATCTATTGCGATGACAATCAAACACTTCCCTGGCGGTGGAGCACGGGAAAATGGTTTCGATCCTCACTATGCTGAAGGTAAATTTAATGTTTACCCAACAGCGGGTTCGTTAGAAAAATACCATCTACCACCATTTAAAGCTGCTATCAAGCATAATCCGGCTGCTATCATGCCATACTATGCAATTCCATCTGAAGACAAATCTGTAACGCCACAAGCACCGTTGAAAGGTGGTTTTGATGAAGGTGTCGCATTTGCTTATAATAAACAATTTATTCAGGAACTTTTACGTGATGAATTAGGCTTTAAGGGCTACATAAACTCTGATACAGGTGTGTTAGGCAGTATGGCATGGGGTGTTGAAGACTTATCCTTAACTGAACGAGTAGTTAAAATTATGGAAGCAGGTACAAATGTCGTATCTGGCACAACGGATGTAGATGCCTTCCAAGAGGCCATCGAATCAGGTATGGTTGATGAAGGGCGTGTAAACCAGTTGATTAGTCAACTGTTAGAACCATTATTTGATCTAGGTTTATTTGAAAACCCTTACCGAGATGTGGATCATGCTAAGGCAGTAACCAATACACCAGAAAAGCAAGCCATTGCATATGAGGCACACCAAAAATCAGTTGTCTTATTGAAAAACGAAAACAATGTACTGCCTTTAACTGCTGATAAATTAGCCGGTAAGAAGGTATATGTTGAGTTATTTACGAAACTATATAGTGAAAAAGAAATGGAAACGCGGCGTCGAGTTGGGAACACGCAAAATACAGATGAAATTAATACTGCTTTACCGAAACTAATCAGTGAAACATTCCCTGAATTGAACTTGGTGGACGACTACAATGAAGCGGATATAGCGATTTTATTTGTTGAGCCTATCTCAGGATCATATTTTGAAGCAACACCAACTTATCTTGATTTACAAATCCATAGCGAGACTAATGTAAATCTAGATAAAATTAAAGCCATTAAAGCAGCAGTTGATCAAACGATTATTAACGTGAATTTTGATCTCCCATTCATTTTAGAAAATATTGAACCGCTTGCTAATGGTTTGACTGCTAGTTTTAATACCTTCCTACAAGCCATCTTAGATATCATTTTAGGTAAGTTTAATCCGACAGGTAAGTTACCATTGACCTTACCCAAAAATGATGCAGCTGTCGAAGTTGATGAGCATGGTATTTGTGCTTCACCTAATGATGTACCAGGTTACGATAAAGAATTATATATGGACCGACCATATACTTATGAAGATAGCCAAGGGAATAAATACACCTATGGATTTGGCTTGAACTACGAAAGATAAACACTACATTACAAGAAACCAAAAAATCAGCTGGTCGCCACTTAAATCGGTGGCCAGCTGATTCTTTTATTTTAAATAATCATAATCAACAGGTTGTTGAATCATCGTTTTAAACTGGGCAAAATCAGTAGCGTTTCCAAGCGCCCACATAGCCTTCATCACTAAAGCTTCACTGGTGATATTGGCTGTTTCAATAATATGTTTTTCACCTAAAATTGACTGACCGACTGCATAAACTTCATAGTCAGCCCCTTCCATGGGCACTTGTGTTGTTAAAATAACATACGTTCCTCTACTCACTGCAAGGCGAATTTGCCCCGCATAATCTAATTGTTCTAATTGAGGAATACCACCTATACCAAAACCTTCAATGATGATGACATCAGTCATCTGACTATACGCTTCAATCACTTTAGCCGGTAATCCAGGTGTTAATTTAATTAAACCTACGCGTGGATTGAGATGATGATAAAATTGGACAGAGGCTAAATCATTTTCTCGTCTCAAGATCGGCAGGACTTTTTGACTACGGACAACAGCACGGTTAGCGAAATCAATCGTTTGAAAGGCTTGATAAGAACGGGATCGAACTTTACGAGACCGGGTACCCAATAAGACTTCACCATGGAAAACGATGGATACAGCATATGCGTCATCAGAAATAGCATAAGTGACTGCGTCTAAAATATTTTTTACACCATCATTTCCTATTTTAGATAGAGGAACTTGTGATCCGGTGAAGACTATTGGCTTTTCACTATTTTGTATTAAGTAGGACAGCGCTGCAGCACCGTAAGCCATCGTATCAGTACCATGTACGATAATAAAGCCATCAAAAAGATTATATTGGTCTTGGATGACTTGGGCAATTTGTAACCAATTTTCAGGTTGCATATTGGTCGAATCAATTGAGAATAAGTTAGTGAGCTCATAAGAAAAGTCTAGTGTTGAAGAAGCTAGAATATCTGTGAGTTCTTGATTGATGGTACCAGCAACTAGTCCTTGCTTTGAATCTTGTGCCGATATTGTCCCGCCCGTTAATATAAATAAAATACGCTTCGTCATGAAATACTCCTTGTTTTAGATTCATTACAGGCATTATACCATCAACTACTCTCTGTTAAGACAGAGCGTTTGTCCTAAACATAATGGTTGTACAAACGATGTAATATCTCCAACCG
>NZ_KV786983.1:0-2029 GCF_001806975.1 Aerococcus sp. HMSC10H05 | reverse complement strand
TGCTAAGCACTCCTCTTAACCTTCCAGCACCGGGCAGGCGTCAGCCCCTATACGTCATCTTTCGATTTTGCAGAGACCTGTGTTTTTGATAAACAGTCGCTTGGGCCTATTCACTGCGGCTGACCATTGGTCAGCACCCCTTCTCCCTAAGTTACGGGGTTATTTTGCCGAGTTCCTTAACGAGAGTTCGCTCGCTCACCTTAGGATGCTCTCCTCGACTACCTGTGTCGGTTTGCGGTACGGGTTGTTTGCATCTAACTAGAAACTTTTCTTGGCAGTGTGACGTCAGCAGCTTCGGTACTATATTTCCCTCCTCATCACAGCTCATCTTTAACACGAAGCATTTCACTCTGTGTCAGACTCACTGCTTGAACACGAATCCAATAACGTGCTCTGCTTAGCCTCCTGCGTCCTTCCTTTGCTCAAACAATACAAACAAGTACAGGAATCTCAACCTGTTATCCATCGCCTACACCTTTCGGTCTCGGCTTAGGTCCCGACTAACCCTGGGAGGACGAGCCTTCCCCAGGAAACCTTAGTCATACGGTGGACGGGATTCTCACCCGTCTTTCGCTACTCATACCGGCATTCTCACTTCTAAGCGCTCCACAAGTCCTCTCGATCTTGCTTCTCTGCCCTTAGAACGCTCTCCTACCATATCCATACGGATATCCACAGCTTCGGTGTTCAGTTTAGCCCCGGTACATTTTCGGCGCAGGGTCACTCGACTAGTGAGCTATTACGCACTCTTTAAATGATGGCTGCTTCTAAGCCAACATCCTAGTTGTCTAAGCAACCCCACATCCTTTTCCACTTAACTGAAACTTTGGGACCTTAGCTGGTGGTCTGGGCTGTTTCCCTTTCAACTACGGATCTTATCACTCGCAGTTTGACTCCCGGATTAAAATATTTGGCATTCGGAGTTTATCAGATTTCGGTAATCCTAGATGGACCCCTAGATCAAACAGTGCTCTACCTCCAATATTCATCATCCGAGGCTAGCCCTAAAGCTATTTCGGAGAGAACCAGCTATCTCCAAGTTCGATTGGAATTTCTCCGCTACCCACACGTCATCCCCGCCTTTTTCAACAGACGTGGGTTCGGGCCTCCAGTGCGTTTTACCACACCTTCACCCTGCACATGGGTAGGTCACTTGGTTTCGGGTATACGACTACATACTCGACGCCCCATTCAGACTCGCTTTCGCTATGGCTCCGTTTCTGCAACTTAACCTTGCATGCAATCGTAACTCGCCGGTCCGTTCTACAAAAAGTACGCCATCACCCATTAACGGGCTCTGACTGCTTGTAAGCACACGGTTTCAGGTACTATTTCACTCCCCTCCCGGGGTGCTTTTCACCTTTCCCTCACGGTACTGGTTCACTATCGGTCACTAGGGAGTATTTAGCCTTGGGAGATGGTCCTCCCGGATTCCGACGGAATTACACGTGTTCCGCCGTACTCAGGATACAGACTAGCGTTATTGATCTTTCATCTACGGGATTGTCACCCTCTGTGATTGGCCTTTCCATGCCATTCGACTAAATCTTTAACTACATATCGTCTGTCCTACAACCCCAAAGAGCAAGCTCTTTGGTTTGGGCTCTTTCCGTTTCGCTCGCCGCTACTCAGGAAATCGATTTTTCTTTCTCTTCCTACAGGTAATGAGATGTTTCAGTTCCCTGCGTCTTCCTCTCAAACTACTATGTATTAATAGTTAAGTAATTGCCTATCAAAGCAATTGGGTTCCCCCATTCGGAAATCTCCGGATCAAAGCTTACGTACAGCTCCCCGAAGCATATCGGTGTTAGTCCCGTCCTTCATCGGCTCCTAGTGCCAAGGCATCCACCGTGCGCCCTTATTCACTTAACCATTGGTTAAGTTGTATGATTCGCGAAAAGTAATTTGCTTACTTTTATTGGTTTTTACTCTTGGTAAAATTGGAATTTCTTATATTAATTATCTCCTGGTAGAAATAATTAAATAAGAGGTTTATTACTTACAGTATTCAGTTTTCAAAGAACAAAAT
>NZ_KV786982.1:3006-3415 GCF_001806975.1 Aerococcus sp. HMSC10H05 | reverse complement strand
TGACTTACAGATTCAGTTTTGAGCGAACAAAATGCTCATAAATACATAAATATTGTGTGGTGACGATGGCAAGAAGGTCACACCTGTTCCCATCTCGAACACAGAAGTTAAGCTTCTTAGCGCCGAATGTAGTTGGGGGTTGCCCCCTGTGAGACTAGGACGTTGCCATGCAATATTTTTATTCCGCAATAGCTCAGTTGGTAGTAGCGCTTGACTGTTAATCAAGATGTCGTAGGTTCGAGTCCTACTTGCGGAGTTTTTTTGTACCTATATATCAACTTGCTGCCATAGCTCAGTTGGTAGAGCGTCGCCTTGGTAAGGCGGAGGTCACGGGTTCAAATCCCGTTGGTAGCTTTGTATATTTGTATAAAATAACCGTGTGGTGACGATGGCAAGAAGGTCACACCTG
>NZ_KV786982.1:0-2986 GCF_001806975.1 Aerococcus sp. HMSC10H05 | reverse complement strand
CCCCCTGTGAGACTAGGACGTTGCCATGCAAATCATATCAAAACCGCTAGCTTAGACATTTGTTTTGGCTAGCGGTTTTTTTGGCTATTCGTCAAATTAGTATGAGAGTGATTGAGGTTTATGGTAGTGGGGACCGTTGCACAAATAATGCTTACCCCTTTTTTAATATTTAGATACAACATTATTTTGTAAGTTTTTGCAAATTATTGCATAAAAATGATAAAATAGAAAGATATTAAGATTGATGATAAAAAGGAGTGGAAATCATGTATTATTTACCGTTGATTGGTATTCTAATCATAATTATTGGTTTTGCAGTGAAGCTAGATACCATTGCGGTTGTTGTAATCGCAGGACTAGCGACAGCTTTAGTGTCGGGCATTTCGATTACTGATTTCTTGGTAATGCTTGGAGAAGGTTTTGTGAATAATCGCTTGGTGACAATTTTTATTTTAACCTTGCCAATGATTGGTTTGGCTGAAACGTTTGGTTTGAAAAATCAAGCAGTACGATTGATTAACAATGTTAAAGGGATGACAACAGGTTCATTCTTAACTTTATACTTATTCTTACGTGAATTAGCCGGATTCTTATCGATTCGTATTGGTGGTCATCCACAATTTGTACGACCTTTGGTACAGCCTATGGCGGAAGCAGCAGCTATTTCTAAAAATGGTGAAATTGAATGAGGCTACAAAAGAAGAAATTAAAGCACAATCTGCTGCTATGGAGAATATTGGGAACTTCTATGCACAAAATACTTTCGTAGCCAGTGCAGGTACCTTGTTGATTGCAGGAACGCTAGAATCTTTAGGGTATGAAGTAATGGCAATTGATGTAGCGCGTGCGTCACTTCCAGTTGCTATTATCACCTTTATTTTAACCGCAGTTTATAACTATGTATTTGATCAAAAAATGAACCGTAAATACCGTAAGAGAGGTAAGTAAGATGGAAACTTTCTTTACAAATTTATTAGAATTCTTCTACATTTTAATCGGCTTGCAGTTTGCCTTTACTGGTTATAAAGTTTTAAGATCTGACCAAGATAAACGCATTGGAACGGCTTTATTTTGGTTTGACCTAGCGATTTTGTTTGCTTTAGGAAAGTGGTTACCAGCAATTATTTCTGGTATTTTAGTCTTACTATTGGCAATTATTACCTTGGTGAAACATTTTGTAACTGGTAATTTTGACCAAGATGAGACGCGTGCAGAAGCTAGTGCTGACCGTTTTGGAAACCTTGTGTTTGTACCGGTTATTGTGATGGCGGTTACAGCATTAGTGCTTGCGCAGTTTGTACCTGCTTCAGGTGCGGGTGCTATTGGTATCGGCGCAATTGTTGCATTAGTGCTTGCGATGGCTATTTTCCGTGCACCATTCCAGCAAGTTTTACATGAATCTAATCGAAATGTACAGCAAGTTGGATCAACAGCTATTTTGCCACAATTATTAGCTGCACTAGGCGTAATCTTTGTTAATGCGGGAGTCGGCGAAATAGTAACCTCAATCTTTGGTAACTTGGTGCCTGAAGGAAACCAATTTTTAGGTGCAACAATGTACGTTATCGCGATGGTTGTCTTTACGATGATTATGGGAAATGCATTTGCTGCTTTTACAGTTATTACAGCAGGTATTGGTATTCCATTTGTGATTATGCAGGGTGCTAATCCAGCGATTGCAGGTGCTTTAGCAATGACGGCTGGTTATTGTGGGACATTATTAACACCTATGGCGGGTAATTTCAATGCTTTACCTGTGGCATTATTAGAAATGAAGAGTGAGTATGGTGTGATTAAACGACAAGCACCAATTGCTATTGCTTTAATTGTTGTCCATATTGTATTAATGTATACTTGGGCATTTTAGGAGGTATAAAGATGAAAATTTTAGTAACAGGATTTGATCCATTTGGTGACGATAAGATTAATCCAGCGATTGAAGCGGTAAAACGTTTGCCGGAAGAAATTAATGGTGCGGAAATTATCAAATTAGAAATTCCAACTGTCTTTAATAAAAGTGCAGAAGTAGAGAAGCGTGCAATTGAAGAACATCAACCTGATTATATCTTGAATATTGGTCAAGCGGGAGGTCGTTTTGCTTTAACACCTGAACGTGTAGCTATCAATGAGGATGACGCACGTATTCCAGATAATGAAGGTAAACAACCGATTGATGAACCAATCAAAGAAGACGGAGAAGCTGCTTATTTTAGTCAGTTACCAATTAAAGCGATGGTTACTTATATGAAAGAGGCTAATGTACCTGCAGAAGTATCCAATACTGCTGGAACATTTGTCTGCAATCATATTATGTACCACTCTCTATACTTAACAAATAAAGAGTATCCAGCGATTAAAGCTGGTTTTATGCATATTCCATTCTTACCAGAACAAGTCACAGATCGACCAAATACACCATCAATGGCCCTAGAAGATATTGTTCGTGGTATTGAGGCAGCAATTACCGCTATCGTGGATTACGATGGAAAAGAAGACATGAAAATTGTCGGCGGAAAAACACATTAACATAAGGATGAGACAAATGTCGTTTAGACTCGCAACGGTGGAAGAAATAAACGTAGTGATGGCACATCACACAGGATATTTCTGAAGCGGCGTGAGTCTGACATTTGGAACTCGACTAAAAAAGGATGAGACAAATGTCGTCTAGACTCGCAATTTTTGCTGCGTTGAGAATATGACATTATGTATCATTTAGAGAAAGGTCTATGATGTGATGATCATAGGCCTTTTTTGAATAGGTGTCTCTTTAGAAATTGTTTAAAAAATTATCACAAAGAAACCACAAAAAAGGTTGAATCTTTCATACTATCTTCACAACTATTGCTTAATATATAAGCATACCCAATAAAGAAACCAAACTTTTCTTCATAAATCTTTCTCCTCCCAAAATGAAAGATGACAAGTTTAACCAGCTGTCCTCCCAACAGCTGGTTTTTTGGTGCGCCCGGCATGGGCGCTAACT
>NZ_KV786981.1:12834-13147 GCF_001806975.1 Aerococcus sp. HMSC10H05 | reverse complement strand
CCACCAACACTATTTATCATAGAACCAGAAAACATGTCTGGTTCACTGAAACGGTGAATCGGACATGTTTTTTATTGTGTTTGAATGCGTGTTAAAGCCTTCGCTTACACTTGACCGATATTTGTATTAAAACTAGGATTAGAGGATTGAGATATTATTTAGCTTTCGGCTTTCACTTTACCTGTATAGCCTTAGATGCAGTGGGACCGGAATTAGCCAAGGTCTAATTCCTTGCCTGACGATTCATTCTGTAAGGGCCAAACAGAATGATATGGGTCAGTCATCCTTTTTCACTGCTAAGGCATGCTAGGTA
>NZ_KV786981.1:0-12814 GCF_001806975.1 Aerococcus sp. HMSC10H05 | reverse complement strand
CACTGCTAAGGCATGCTAGGTAGTTTCAGCCTTGGCTATGCCTCTATTTATCACTTTCTCGAGTAATTCGATTTATGAATAAAACTATTAATACTGACTATGTTAACCAAAGCATATATGAATCTGTCCAAAGGTGGATTAGACTAGCTGCGACGAATATGAAAATATTGACTATTTTTTTCTTGTCCATGAATGCATTGATTAAGTGAATCCAGGTAGAAAAAAAACGTAAAATTAAGTAGTAAATATAAGCTAAGGGGGGCTCGACGCAACCCAAGGATTCTCTATGGCTTGACAAGTGTAGTTAAAGCTTGTATGCTTATAGGTGTTGAAAAGAGAATATGATTTGTTAGGCAGAGGCTCCTATGCAAACACAGGCTACTGCCCAGAAACGTCCAGAGACGCCAATGGGTATAACAGGATTATCCGATAGAAGGAATTTCTAACGTAGCTAACAGTAATGTTTACGTTGTATAGTGCTAAAACTCCACGAAAAGATCAAAAGCAAAAAACAGGTGTATACCCGTTTTTCTTGTGGATATTTAGAGTAAGCTCTCGCTAATGTTAGTGGGGGCTTTTTATATTGCGACAAATCTTCATTTTAACAAGTATAAAATGAGGAGGTTTTTTTAATGGTAAAAAGGTGTATCCTTTCTTAATTGTTTTTATCATTTGTTCAATGATTAAAGACTTTCTTTGCATTCTTTCCAGAACTTTAGGTGGCTGATTACAGTCTAGACTAGTGTAAGGAAGTAGCAGTATGTAATTGAAAGGATTGAATATAATGATGAATAACAGAGATCAATTAGGTTACTTTGAATTAGCTAGTAAACCTATTTTAGAAATAAAAGAAATATTTAAAGCAAAGGCAGATGGTTTTAAAGAGAACGAAGCAGATCAAATTAGAAGTGAATATGGTGACAATGAGATAAACTATGGTAATGAGAAAAGTTTATGGCGCTATATCTTTGAGGCTTATTTCACGCCATTTACACTAGTATTATTAGGTTTAGCTTTGATTTCGTTTCTAACAGACTATGTATTTGTAGATCCTGCTGAACAAGAAATTTTAGGACCAATCATTATTGTGGTGTTAATTATCTTAAGTGGTACGATGTCTTTGATTCAAACGATTCGTTCAAATCAATCTGTAGAAGCGTTAGAGTCTATGGTTGAGGTAACATCGGCAGTTAAGCGGGAAGGTCAGTATCAAGAAATTAGAACTGAAGATATTGTGATTGGTGACTTAGTTCGCTTAAAAGCTGGGGATATGATACCAGCAGATATTCGCTTACTAAACAGTAAAGATTTATTTGTATCACAAACTTCATTAACAGGTGAAAGTCATCCTGTTGAGAAACGTGCAAAGGATGAAGTAGAGGCACCAACTAGTGAAACAGATTACACTACCCTAGTATTTACTGGAAGTGAAGTAGTGAGTGGTGTTGGTGAGGGTGTGGTAGTAAGAACTGGGAATAACACCTTATTCGGTGGTATTGCGGATGCCTTTTCTAATGAACCTATCAAAACAAGTTTCGATGTGGGCATTGAAAAGACATCACTGTTATTAATTCGCTTTATGGGTTTAATGGCAGTCATTGTTATTCTGATTAATGGTTTAACAAAAGGTGATTGGTTGCAAGCTTTACTATTTGGTATCTCCATAGCGGTCGGCTTAACGCCTGAAATGTTACCAATGATTGTGACAACAAACTTAGTCAAAGGTGCTAAAGATATGAAAGAAGAAGGTACGATTGTACGGAACCTTCAAGGTATTCAAAACTTTGGTGCGATTGACGTATTAGTGACAGATAAAACTGGTACTTTAACGCAAGATAATATTGTACTTCAACACCATTTAAATATTGATGGAGAAGAAAGTAATCGTGTGTTACGTCATGCTTATCTAAATAGTTATTATCAAACAGGGTTAGGTAACCTTATGGATAAAGCAATTATTCGAGCAGGTGAAGAAGAACTAGCGTACGAAAAACTCGCTTATACAAAAGTAGATGAAATTCCTTTTGACTTCGAACGTAGAAGATTAAGTGTAGTAGTTGAAGATCAAACAGGTAAAACACAAATGATCACCAAGGGTGCAATCGAAGAGATGTTGGCTGTATCGTCTTATGTGGACTATGCTGGAGAAATTCTTGAGTTAACTGACCAAGCTCGTGAAAAAGTATTAGCACAAGTTGCTAAATTAAATAGCCAAGGATTACGTGTACTAGGTGTTGCCCAAAAAACCAACCCTAGTCCTGTAGATGCTTTCTCAGTGAAAGATGAAAGTGAAATGGTACTTATTGGGTATTTAGCATTCCTAGATCCACCAAAACCATCTACTAAAGCAGCAATTAAAGCATTAAATGATCACGCTGTGAATGTGAAAATTATGACAGGTGATAATGAACTCGTGACGGTATCTGTTGCTGAGCAGGTAGGTATTCCTACAGATCACATTATTTCAGGGGATCAATTAGTGGGTAAAAGCGATGAGGAATTACGTGAAATTGCAGAAAAACATAGCTTATTTGTGAAGTTGAATCCAACGCAAAAATCAACTTTAGTCACAATACTAAGAGAAAATGGTCATGTAGTAGGATTCCTAGGTGACGGGATTAATGATTCACCAGCATTAAGAGCAGCTGATGTGGGTATTTCTGTGGATAATGCAGTGGATATTGCTAAAGAGTCAGCGGATATCATTTTGCTAGAAAAAGACTTAATGATTCTTGAAAAGGGGATTCTAGCAGGACGAAAAGTATTTGGCAATACGATGAAATATATCAAAGCGACTACTTCGTCTAACTTTGGGAATGTATTCTCAGTACTGATTGCAAGTATATTCTTACCATTCCTACCAATGCTACCCATTCAATTGCTATTCTTAGGCTTAATCTATGAAATTGCTTCAATGTCATTACCATGGGACGATATGGATAAAGAATATTTATATCTACCTAAGAAATGGGAAGCTTCTTCCATTCAAAAATTTATGGTATGGTTTGGCCCAACAAGTTCCATTTTTGATGTCACAACCTTTATCATTACATTTTTCCTTATTGCTCCAAGTATTGCTGGTGGACAATTTGTAAACTTAAACGAAGGGCAACAGGCATTATTTATTGCCATCTTCCAATCTAGTTGGTTTATTGTTTCATTATGGACACAAACGCTTGTTTTGTATACACTACGCACACCAAAAATCCCATTCATTCAAAGTAGACCATCAAATATGGTACTTGCAATTACAGGTATAGGCATTTTAATTGGTACATTCGCACCCTATACAGGTCTAGGGCGCGCACTTGGTTTAGCTGCATTACCAATCCAATTCTGGGGATTATTAGCAGCAACAGTCGTTTTATACTTAATATTAGTTCAAATCGTAAAACACATATATGTAAAACGTCATGGTGAATTACTATAAAAGCAGTTATGGACCTTTGGAAAATAGCAAGAAAAAAGAGCGCATTCGCGCTCTTTTTCTTATCCATTTCATAAATTTACCTGAGCAAAACCAAGGTGTGCTCGTTTTTCGATGGCCTTCGTAATTTGATAGGCAATTTCAAAGTCAATCATACCATGGATTAAGGAACCGATACCGATTAAAACAATCAAGGTATACAAGAAATTATCTGATGGTGGCACTAGGCCAGCCGTAGTCAAAGCATATACAATCATTAATTCGCCAAGGCCGTGAATGGTATTGATGAAGAAGTTAAAGGCTGTTCTTGAGCCAATTTTGACCAAGGTATTTGGTGCTTTTTGTAGGTAATAAGCACCTAAAGCCGCAAAAATTAAGTGGGTAAGGGCACGAGCCACGATGATAATTGGGAAACCTGCCATTAGAAATCCGATAGTAGTGCCGATTGCGACAATAGCTGCGGTTGAAGGTTTTCTAAACATAGACATGTCAACTGGAACATGTGAACCTAAGGTAAAGGAGGCAGGGCCAATGACAATTTTAAAGGGCATAATTAAGGGGATAAAGATCCCAATAGCGGTGAGTAAACCAGTAATCGTTAAATTTTGTGTGCGCTTAGACACTTGATTTCTTTGCATGATAATTTCCTCCCAAATTTGTTGAGTTTATCATACGCAAAATATTTCTAGGTGTCAAGACACCTGTCAAGACTTTTTGAAATTAAATCGTTTCGTCTAGTAATATCCCAGTAGCCTTTAGGTCAGCTTTTATTGCGTTAAAAGTTGCTTCATCTGGTGTGGTAATGGTATGTAGGTGAATACCATTTGTTAATGAAGAGAGCATAGTACCAGTAGACTTATCCATAGCTGTTTGGAATTCTTTTATATCTGCTTGATTTTTGATTTGTAAGCTAGCCTTTAGTAAACCGTAGTAAGGGTGATCTACTTCAACATTTTCAACGAAACCACCGTGATTAATGATAATCGTTAATTCCTCAACAGCTTGGTTAGCTAAATGTTGGCAGACGATTTTGCCTCGGTAGCGACTTTCATCCACGCTAGTTGCCTTATCAGCTAATAGATAGCCTTGGTTACTGGCGATGATGTCATAGTGGCTGGCTCGTAAAATTGCGACATCTCCTACAATAATTTGGCGACTAACACCAAATTCTTTGGCAAGACTAGTCGCTTTAAGAGGTGTGGTAGCTTGGTTCAAGGTTTGTATGAGTAAGTCTCGGCGTTTACTTGCTTTCATGGTAGTACCTCCTTTAGATCTTTTGTTGATTATAGCATAGGTTTTTACTTGGCTACTAACAACTAGGGTGATCCTCTTATCCAATAAGGGATGATTACGGTAACTTTGAAAGCTTGACAATTAATGATAAAATAATAAGGAAGTTTTAACTTAAATGCATGAAAAATAGATAAGGAGATTAATGATGGCAAAAGTAGAAAGTTTTACCTTAGATCATGATGCAGTTAAAGCGCCGTATGTGCGTATTGCAGGTGCTGAAACAGGTAATTTAGGAGATAAATTAAGTAAATTTGATATACGTTTTGTGCAACCAAACCAAGATGCTATTCCAACAAGTGCTATTCATACGTTAGAACACTTATTAGCAGCTTATACACGCGATTATTTAGAAGGCGTGATCGATATCTCACCAATGGGTTGTCGTACTGGTTTCTATATGATTGTCTGGGGAACACCTTCAGTTGAGGAAGTAGCAACTGCCATGACTAAAGTATTGAATGATGTCTTAGCAGCTAAATGGTCTGATGTGCAAGGGACAGAACGCGTTGAATGTGGTAACTTCCGTGATCATTCACTGTGGGCTGCGCAACAATATGCAAAAGAAGTTTTAGAAGCAGGATTCTCAGTTGATCCATTCGAGCGTAAAGTCTTAAAATAAGGAGGTTTCTATGGATAAGCAAGAGAAAATTAAAATTTTACAGGATGTCATCCAATTAGAAACACCAAACGGTAACGAAGAAATTGTTGCTTTGTATTACAAGAACTTACTTGAAGCACACGGTATCGAATCACAATTGATTCAATATGCGGATGGTCGTGCGAACTTGGTAGCAGAATTAAAAGGTCAAGAAGATGGGAAGATTTTAGCTGTATCAGGTCATATGGATGTGGTAGATGCGGGTAATCCTGAATTATGGACATACCCACCATACGGTGCAGAAATTCATGATGGTGTGATGTATGGTCGTGGGACAACTGATATGAAAGCTGGTTTAACGGCTTTAATCATTGCCATGATCGAGTTGAAGGAGTCTGGCCAAGCCTTTGCTGGTTCAGTTCGTTTACTCGCTTGTGTTGGAGAAGAGATTGGGATGCTTGGGTCTAAACAATTAACAGATCTAGGATATACAGAAGATATTGATGGCATGATTATTGCTGAACCATCAACACCTTATTACTACACAAAACACAAGGGCTCAATTCAGTATCAAGTAATCGCGCGTGGATCTGCCGCCCATTCTTCTACACCAGAAAAAGGGCTCAATGCCATCTTGCTGTTAAATACATTTATCAACAAAGCGAATGTAAAGATAGAAGAAGCGGCTGCAACTGCTGAAAACGATATGTTAGGTAGAATGTTGAATGTATTCACTATGATTGAGGGTGGAAACCAAATTAACTCGGTACCAGAGTATGCTGTGTTATCTGGTAATGCGCGTACAATTCCTGAAGTAGGCAATGATGTGGTGATTGATATCTTCAATGATGTGATTGAAGATATTAACGCAAACGGTCAGGGTATATTAGAATTGAACTTGTTACAAAATAACCAATATGCAGATGGAGATAATGAATCTGCATTAGTAGATTGCATTAAGCTAGAAGATCCACAAGCGGAAAACCGCGGGTTAAGTGGTGCAACTGATGGATCTAACTTTACCAATGTAGATAACAAATTTGACTTTGTTATTTATGGACCAGGTAGGATTGATAGCGCGCATACCATAGACGAATCTATTGAAGTGGACCAATACTTGGACTTCATCGATAGATATGTAAATATCTATAAAGAATATTTGAAATAGGATGTGAGACAGGGCGTTCAGACAGGAGACGGTGGAAGAATAGTGCCGTATCACACAAAGTGTGATGCAAACTATTCTGAAGCGGACACCTGTCTGCCCTGACGAGCTCAACTACAGGGTGCGAGCGAACCCAACTAAAAAGGTGCGAATATTGACTCTTAAACAGTGCGCTTATTGAGCCTTCGGCTTTCACTTTACCTATCATTGCCTTAAAACTAGGATGCGATGTAGGATGTTCAGACAGGAGACACTGGAAGAATTGCGCGTATCACACAAAGTGTGATGCAAGGTATTCTGAAGTGGAAACCTGTCTATCCTGCAAAGCTCAACTTGCAGTGGGACTGGAATTAGCCAAGGTCTAATTCCTTGCCTGACGATTCAACCTGTAAGGAATAAATTCCTAACAGGTTGATATGGGTCAGTCATCCTTTTTCACTGCAAAGGCATGCTAGGTAAGTTTCCGCCTTTGGCTAATAGTAATTTTTAACTATGTATAAGAGACAATTTTTTATGTTTTAAATGATTGAAAATATAGAGAAACAGAGTATTTATATACATACAATTGAAGGTTACTAAGAGAATAGAATAATGACTTGATGGACGCTGGCACTTAGGTGTTGGCGTTTTATTGTTTTCTGAGTATTTAATGGATGTGCATGTTAAAATAATGGGGATAAATATAAAGGATGATGATGATGAAACAAAAATATACAACGCCGATTCAAAAGAATGCGTCTTTTGAGGGCACAATTGAAGATCTTACTTTTCAAGGATTAGGTGTGGCTAAAGTGGATGGCTATCCTTTATTCGTAGAGAATGCTTTACCTGGTGAAATGGGGACAATTAAGGCCATTTCTGTGGGTAAAAAGTTTGGCTATGGAAAAATGATGAAACGAACTGTGGATTCGCCAGACCGAGTAGCCATTGTGGATAAGGTTTCAAGTCAAGTAGGTACAATGCCATTGCAACATATGACTTATGAAGCACAACTTGCTTTTAAACAAAGACAAGTAGAGAATGCTTTCAACCGTTTTGGTTTAGCTGAAGGGCGTAAAGTATTGCCTACTGTGGGTTCTGAAGATACTTTTAAATACCGTAATAAAGCGCAAATTCCTGTCGGTACGGATAAAGAAGGAAGGTTATATTCTGGGTTTTACCGGAAAAACTCTCATGAAGTTATCCCTGTGGAAGATTTTAAAATCCAATTACCAGGTATGGATGAAGCTATCCAAACAATTGTGCATATCTTAAACCAACATGAGTTGAAAGGTTATGATGAAGTGACACACTCAGGTCTAATACGTAATATTGTGATTCGTAAAGGCTACTATACAAACCAAATGATGGTTATCATTGTGGTGAATGGTAAAGATTTACCGGAAGAAAACCAAATTGTGACCAAAATTGTGGAAAAAGTGCCAGAAGTGGTGTCTATTGTCTTAAGTTCAAATACTAAACAAACGAATGTTGTGATGTCAGGTACACAACGTGTGTTATATGGTGTGGATAAATACGAGGACAAGATGTTTGATTTCACCTTTGATATTTCAAGTCGGTCATTCTTCCAAATTTATACACCTCAAGCTGAAAAGTTGTATCAATTAGCGATTGATGCAGCTGATTTAACAGGGGAAGAAACAGTGGTAGATGCCTATTGTGGAATTGGTACGATTACCATAGCATTAGCGAAAAAAGCCAAACAAGTATACGGGGTAGAAGTAGTCGCTGATGCGGTTAAGATGGCCAAAAATAACGCTACTAAAAATAATGTTGATAACGTGCATTTTGAAGCGGGTCAAGCGGAAACAGTTATGGGTGAGTGGGTTAAAGCGGGTATTCAACCGGATGTCGTGGTTGTTGACCCACCACGTAAAGGCTTAGATGATACTTTCATCGAATCAACAATTGAAGCTAACCCAGAAAAGATTGTCTATGTTTCGTGCAATCCAACAACTATGGCACGAGACATCGCAAAATTCGTAGAAGCAGGCTATGACTTCGAGCAAGTTCAACCATTAGATATGTTCCCACAAACTTGGCATGTTGAGACGGTAGTATTGATGTCAAGAGCAGATAAGTAAGGGTGTATTAAGATAAGTAAATAAAGGCTTTCCGTGGTTTGCAGTCTGGTTCTAGGCCGGAAGCATAATCACGGATTTTTGCTTTGAGGGAGTTTATCCAAGATTAGTGAAATTAAAAAGCCATCAGTAAGTACTGCTGATGGCTAGGTGAGTTGATAAGATTGCTGGTAAAAATGTGCTGAGTTGACAAGATGGCTATTGGCTTGAATGGACAAACAAGGAAGATCATCCAAAATGTTACGGTGTATGGTGACCACTTTATCATATCCTTTAAATCTAGTATTGAAATTGAAATATGAAAACCAGAAGTAAATAGCCCATGACTCTGAAGTAGAGTTGTGGGTTTTCTTTTACTTGTTGATTATAATAATAATTTTATAACTATTTCATTTATCAACCAAATGGTTTATAATATTCTTAGCGTAAACTTGGAGGTGCTGTATGACTACGGCAGAAATGATTAAAGAACTGTGTGAGCAAATGAATATAAGCGTTTCTGAACTTGCTAGACGCATTGGCCAGACTCCACAGAATTTCAATAAGAAATTACAACGAGAAACGGTAACCTTGGATGAGTTGAAGGCCATTGCTGATGTGCTAGGTGTCAAGTTTGTGCAGGCATTTATTTTACCAGATGGTTATGAGATTAAGACGGATAATAATTGAATTAATAATATTCTACAATTAATAAATAATGAGGAGAGATGATATGAAACCAATCAGTTTAACAGAACAGCTTATGTTTAATACTGTAAGAATAGAAGCCCATGATGGTTCTTCAGGAACTGGGTTTTTCTTTAATTTTCAGGAGAATGAGCTTACTATACCGACCTTATTACAAATAAGCATGTTGTAAATTATAATAGGAATGAGACTGTGAAGTTCTTCTTGCATTTAAGAGAAGATGACGGCTCAACTACTCAAAACTATGCTCTTACGTTACAAACAGAATGGTTTTTTCATTCTGATAAGGATCTATGCTTTACATTTATAAACCCGATATTTGAGGAAGTAAAAAAACGAACAGGAAAACAAGTATTTTATTTAGCTAACGATGAAGGTTTAATTCCTAACAAAGATAAATTGATGGAATTAAGTGCTTTAGAAGAAATTGTAATGATCGGCTACCCTATTGGTTTATGGGATAGCAAACATAATTATCCAATTTTCAGAAAGGGATACACAGCTTCTCACCCTGCTTATGATTTCAACACAAAAGGAATCGGTCTAGCAGACATTGCTGCTTTTCCAGGATCATCTGGATCGCCAATTTACATTTTAAACGAGAATGGCTATTCTGATAAAAAAGGTAATACTTATCTAGGCGCTCGTAGAATAATATTTTTAGGAGTTCTATATGCCGGCCCCACAATGAATGCAAATGGTGAGATATCAGTTGTTGATATACCTACACAACAAAAAATTATTAGCAGAACTTCAGTTATGACAAATTTAGGTTATTACATCAGATCAGAAGAGTTACTTGAGTTCAAAGATGTAGTTAAAGAAAAGTTAAAACAACAGAATAACTAATAGAGATTAACACAAGTAAATAAAATCAAACCTTGTTGCAGAAAGCATACATATAGGATGGTGATATCATGTTTAATTCAAAATTAAGAAAAAATGCGATCGATAATTATAAGGCAGCGGTTGAACGTTATGAGAAAGTTGCCAATGATTTAGGTGAAAACACGAATGTTCTTTATCAAGAGCGTAAAAAAGCTTTAGCTCTTGTTAAATTAATTGAGGAACGAATTAATCAATTAGCAAACACTCCAAAGGAGTTTAAAGTTACCCTTCAAAGAATTGAAATTGAAGTGGAAAATTTTAAGACCAAACAACAAGAAATTAAAAAGGCTGAAGTTGAAGCTAAAGCAGCTGCGGGTGGTTCTGGAGCAGGTGCAACTTTAAGTGCTCTTGGAGTTGCTGTAGCGACAATGGGTCCAACAGCAGCAATGGGCATTGCAACTACTTTTGGCGTTGCATCAACAGGTACTGCTATATCTACTTTATCAGGAGCTGCAGCAACTAATGCTACATTAGCATGGCTTGGTGGTGGCGCATTGGCGGCTGGTGGTGGCGGAATGAGTGCAGGTAGTGCATTTCTCGCACTTGCAGGACCAGTAGGTTGGACAATTGCTGGTGTAATGTTAGCGGGTTCAGTTGGTTCAGGTTTGTTCGCAAGTCATAAAAATAAAAAAACTGCAAATAAACTAATTGTAGAAAGAGAGAACCTCGAGAAAATAATTAGAAAATTTAATAATATGATTGCAGAAGTGAAGGCATTGTTGGAAACTACCAACACTCAAATTACAGGAGTAAATAGAGCAGAGAAAGCTTTGATTGGTAGTGATTATAGTCAATTCTCCAAAGATGAAAAGATACAAGCTGGATTGCTTGTGAATTCAACTTTAACTTTGGCACAACTAATTAATAAGGAGCTCAAATTAGATGACTAGTGAACAGACTATTGATAATAATGTTGAACAAAGTATTGCTTCATATGTCGATTATTTAAATAATATCCGATTAACGGATCTGATGAATACATTAGAATCAATTCTTACTAATGAAACAGATAAATTATCAGACTTAGCTACTAAATCAGCAAATGCATTATCGAATCTAGATTGGGCGAAAACAGAAATCGATAATCTTATCAGTATTAATCGTGGTGGAGAAACTGGAGTGCATGGTTTTATTTCGGAATTTGCTGAAACGGGTATAAGAAATGCAAGAGATGTTTATCAAGGACTGCAAAAAAGTGTAGTACTATTAAATGATAATGGACCTGCGGATATTCTACTACAAGGCAAAGAAGTACAAATGAAGTTTTATGCCAATAGCTTAGAAGAGATTAAACAAGCATCCAATTATGATAAAATGAGTATGATTTTTCCGAAGGATCATGTGGAAGTCATAAAAGAAATCATGGGCGGAGCAAAATCTGTAGAATTTAATGGAAATGTCTTGTCTAACTCCCAAATCAATAATATTAGAAAAGCAATTGAAGATGAGAGTGCTCTGCGTGGTGTTTCTTATGATGAATGGTTGGAATCATCAGTTCTTAAATATAAAGATGTCCAAAAAGGAACAATTGATCAAACGTTATTAAATGAAGCAAATGATATAAATAAGCAAACCGCTCAACAAAAATCGGATATTAAAAAGGAAGCGGACAGCGATAGATTAAGCGCCCAACAAGAAGCACAACCAAGTTTTGGAGAGGCATCTAAAGTGGCTGTAGTAGGCGCAGCAGTACAAGGTGGTTTCAATCTAGGAATATTTGTCTATCAAAAACACAAAGATGGAAAAGAAGTCTGGGATTTTGATATTGAAGATTGGAAAGAGTGTGGAGTCAGTACAGCTAAAGGTGCTATTAAAGGTGGAATTTCTGGATATGCAATATATGGATTAACGAATGTTTGTCACCTTGCGGCACCAAGTGCTGGAGCAATTACTTCAGGAACTTTTGGGTTAAGCAATGCCATCGTCAAATATAGAAAAGGCGATGTTGATACAGATGGATTTATTGATTTAGTGACATTAAACGCTATTGATGCAGCAGGGGCTGGTATTGGTGCTGCAATAGGACAAACAGTTATACCAATTCCAGTTGTTGGTGCTTTGGTTGGATCAATCGTTGCAACAACAGCACTAAGTCTTGGAAAGGGTGTTCTAAACAAACATGAAATAGAAGTTATCAATCTTTATCAAGAAAGAATTAATGCATTTGTTGATAAATTGGACAAAGAGTACCAAGTAAAACTAGATGAGCTTTTGAGTAAATATCATAAGCTTGGGGAATTGCAGCAATACTCGTTTGATTTCAATATCAATGTTCAGTTAAGATTTGTTTCTTCTATTAAACTATCGAAGTCAGTAGGAGTTCCAGAGAAAAGCGTTCTCAAAAATGAAGATGAAATTGATGAATACTTTCTATGTTGATATGTTCCCACATACGCAAGCCCTCAGTGGATATGTTCCCTCAAAGACAATAATGTTCAAGTGACTAATTTTTGACAGCTATGAATTCATCTCAAAACATGTTGAGACAGTGACACTACTTGAGAAGAAATGTTAGTTTCGCAGAAGTAGATCTCCTACCCATGCACGGATTTTCCAAGAAGGCAAGAAAAATGAGCAAGCTGAGTGGCTGAAACATTGTATGTTTAATGGTATAATTCATTTACAAGCTGTCAGCTAATTCCTCCTAGGTATTAATGCCTAGGAGGAATTAGCGA